>CAZSNH010000235.1:295-5204 GCA_964607855.1 uncultured Hyphomicrobium sp.
AAGTCCGCCTACGGCGTGCCCCTCACGCGCGATATTGCCAAGGAGAAGAGAGACGCCGCGCAGTTCAGCGACGCGTGGAAGTTCGGTGGTGGCTCTGTTTGGCATTCGCCCGCCGTCGATACCGAACGCGGGCTCCTCTATTTCGGCATCGGAAATCCTTCTCCGCAGTCCATGGGAGACGGCCGTCCCGGAGACAATCTTTACACCGTTTCTCTGGTCGCCATCGAGGCCTCGACCGGCAAACTCGTATGGCACTACCAGCAGGTGCCCCATGATCTCTGGGGGTATGACGTCGCCAGTCCCCCAACACTTTTTGAAGCTTCGATCGATGGCAAATTGGTTCCCGCTGTCGGACAGGCCAGCAAGGTGGGATGGTATTTCGTTCATAATCGCCTGAACGGGGAACTTCTTTACAAGTCCGACCCCGTGGTGCCTCAGGAAAATATGTTTGCCCCGCCCACGGCGGAAGGCGTGCGCGTTGCTCCAGGTGCCGGAGGGGGTGTGAATTGGTCACCGACTTCCTACGATCCCAGCCGGGGCATTGTTTATGTTGCCGGACTGCACATGCCGTTCACCTATCGCAAGGTCACAAATGCCGGCTCCGACGGAGCCTCCGTCGTGAGTTACAGCGCCTTCGAGCCCGCTAAGGAGGCGAATTACGGGCTGCTGACGGCTCTCGATCTCAAGAACAAGGGAAAAATCCTCTGGCAGCAGAAAACCCCGGAAATCCTCGTCGGGGGTGTCCTTGCGACGCGAGGAGGCCTCGTTTTCGCAGGCGAAGGAAATGGCAATCTCTCGGCCTTCGACGCGGCGACCGGGGCTCGCCTGTGGCAGTTCAATTGCGGTGCCGGGGTAAACGCGCCGCCCATCAGCTATGCATTGGACGGCAAACAGTATATTGCAGTGGCTGCAGGCGGCAGCTCCATTTGGGGATTCCGGACCGGAGATGCAGTTGTCGTATTTGGCATGCCTGAGTAGATAGTTGAATTTCTGATCAGTTCGGTTGGGCCTTTGATGCCGATGGACGGAGTTCGAAGAGCTAGATTCGAAAGGCTTGTTGGCAGTGTCGCCTCATGCGGGCTGTGGTTCGCAGGGCTGACTTTATTCTTAGCGCAGGCAGCGGCAACAAGCATCGATGATTGCGCGAAGCCGGACTGGGCTCCAGCAGCGGTTGCCGATTGCGCCGAAAAATTCTCCGATCCCAAAACGGACGTCTTCGAGCGCGGTCGAATCTATACCCTTCGCGGCGTGGCTTGGCTTAATGACGAGGAGCCCATCGCGGCAATTTCGGATTTCACACGTGCGATAGCTCTCGATGCAACGAACATCAGCGCGCTGCGCGGGCGAGCCCAGGCGTATTCGGCGATCAAGAAGTATGATCTCGCGTTGTCGGATTGGTCAGCGATTATCGTAATGAGGCCGGAAGTCGAAGAATACTACCGGGCCCGTGCCGCGGCGCATCTCGCGGCAGGCCATCATGAGCAGGCCCTTTCTGACTACGCGAAAGCCCTTGAGCTTGATGCCGGGAATGTTGCGGCATTCGTCGGCCGCGCCGCCGTTCACGACGCCATGGGCCATCGCGAGTTGGCGCTTAAGGATTTTTCTGAAGCCCTCAAGATCAACCCCGCCTACATTCCAGCCTATTGGGAACGGGGCCTCATGGCTGAGCGCTGGGGGGATAAGAAACTCGCAATCGAAAGCTACCAGACGCTCCTCAAGCACGACGACAACTATTGGGATGCACAGAAGGCGCTCCAGCAGCACGGAATCTACAGGTGGTAGGGCGCAGGACGTCTAAGGAGCTTTGTGTCTCTCGTGCGCGGCTCTATGGCGCCTTGTTGGCTATGCTTGTTGGTCTCTTATTGACGTGGGGAACGCACTGCGCCGCAGCTGACACGTTGCGTGATTGCGAGCAGGACGATATCGCCTCGACAGCATTAAGAGCGTGCACGCAGCTCCTTGCCAAACCCGATCTCGCCGGTCGCGAGCGCGGACGGATCTATACGCTTCGCGGTGTGGCTTGGATGACCGAGGACGATCCGGCTGCCGCAGTCGCCGATTTTTCGAAGGCGATTGAAATCGATCCCGCCAATATTCGCGCCCTTCGAACGCGAGCCAAGGCCCATTCTCTTCTCGGCAATCATGAGTTAGCGGCCGCGGACTGGAGCCGGCTCATCGAGCTCAAGCCCGATGCCGAGGAATTCTATCGGCACCGGGGTGCCGCTCACTTGTCGACCGGCAATACCGACGCTGCGTTTGCCGATTATGACAAGGCGATCGTCCTCAATCCCAAGAACATGGAGGCGCACATCGGGCGGGCGCTCGTCTACGATTTTCTCGGCGACCGCGGAAAATCGGTCGAGGAGTTCAACAGGGCCATCGCGATCGATCCGACCTACATCCCATCGTACTGGGAGAAAGGCCAGGCTGCCGAGCGCTGGGGAGACGAGAAGCTCGCCATCGAAACTTACTCGACTCTCTTGAAGTACAACGGTGTCTATTCTCACGCGCGGAAGCGCCTCGAAAAACTGGGCGTGATTACGCCTCCCTGAGTGTCCAAGTCAGCGCCTCACTCTCATTCGCGCGCAAACCAAAACGTGAGCCGGGGGGAAGGGAGTTCCCGCCCGGCTCTTTTTCGATCCTTTGCGGGGCCGGCTCACAGCCACGATGAAGTCGCGACCCCGCAGGAGATGTGCGAATCAAATCTCGCCTTTCTTCATCATGCCGCCAAGCGCTTCAGCCTGACGGATGGCGAGAGCCACGATGGTGAGCGTCGGATTGCATGAAGCGCTCGTCGTGAACACGCTGCCGTCGGAGATGAAGAGGTTCTTGATGTCGTGCGTCTGCCCCCACTTGTTGACGACACCATCCTTCGCCTTCTCGCTCATGCGATTTGTGCCCATGTTGTGGCTCGCCGGGTAGGCGGGAAGGTTGAACACCTTTGTGGCACCCAACGCATCGTAGATGTAGCCCATCTGCTGGTAGGCGTGATTGCGCATGTTGGTGTCGTTCGGGTGGTCCGTCTTCCAGACTTCCGCGACCGGCAGGCCATACTGATCCTTCTCTTCCTTGTGGAGACGGATCGAGTTCTGTTCCTGAGGCAGGTCCTCGCCGCAGATCCACACGCCCGAAGTCTGGTCGTACTTCTCCATGGTTGAGGACACCTTGGGACCCCAGCCGGTTGGACCGGGAATGAGGAAGGCCGAAAGGAACCCAAGACCCAGGGTAAGTTTCTCAAGCGTGTAGCCGGCGGCGAAGCCGCGGCTCGGGTCGTGGTGGGCTTCATCACGGACAATTCCCGCAACCTGCGTGCCGCGGTTCTGGTGCACCTTGCCGGGCATGATGGCGTAAACGCCCCCCGTCATGTGGCACATGTAGTTCTTGCCGACCTGGCCAGAAGAATTGGCGAGCCCGTCCGGGAACATGCTCGAGGCCGAATTGAGAAGCAGTCGCGGACTCTCGATCGAGTTGCCGGCAACACACACAACGCGCGCCTTCTGCCGCTGCTGCTTGCCGTCCTTGTCGGCATAGACGACGCCCGTCACCTTGCCGCTCTTGTCGTGCTCGATCTTGAGCACCATGCAGTTCGTACGGATCTCGCAGTTGCCCGAGGCGACGGCCTGAGGCAATTCGGTATAAAGGGTCGACCACTTTGCCCCGATCTTGCAGCCTTGCATGCAGAAGCCGATCTGCTGGCAGGCAGGGCGTCCGTCACGCGCGACCGAGTTGATCGACATTGGGCCGGCCGTGAGCTTGGAGTAGCCGATGCGTTTGGCACCTTCTTTCAGCACTTTCCAGTCGGTGCTCTCGGGCAGATGTGGCATGCCGGTCACATCGCCTGTGGTGCCCATCTTGAGTTCGGCCTTGTCGTAGTATGGCTTGAGATCATCATAGCTGATCGGCCAGTCGAGCATGTTGGCGCCCGGGATATCCCCGCAGGTCGTCTTCATCTTGAACTCGTGCGGCTGATAGCGGAGCGAAACGCCCGCCCAGTGCACGGTCGAGCCGCCGAGGCCCTTGACGATCCAAGCTGGCAAGTTCGGATGGTTGACTGCGCCGTGCCAGCCGCCCTTCGAGTAGCGCTTATCGAGCCAGGAGATCTTCATGAACATCGCCCACTCGTCGTTTTCGATGTCGTCGAGTGAAAGCGTCTTGCCGGCTTCGAGAACGACCGACTTGATTCCTTGCTTGGCAAGTTCGTTTGCCATGGTACCGCCACCGGCACCCGATCCTACGATCACGACGACGCTGTCATCGTTGAGGTCTGCAGTGAAAGCCATTGTTCGTTTCTCCCCTGAGAATTAGAGCCAGTCGGCCTTGCCGAAGCTTGGATCGTTGATGAAGCCACCCTTCTCCCAGGAAGAGCCGTCGTAACCGAACTTGGGATAGAGCTCTTTGTTGTTATAAAGACCGAACAGAAGTCCGCCGCGGATCTTCTGGAAGAAGTCCGTCAGCTGGATGGCGCGCAGAAGTCCTTCGCGTTTTCCGTAGTCCTTGATGCCCGTGTATCCCGAGCCATAAGCGGCATTTGCGCGAGCATCGAGATCGGCAAGCCCCTTAGTGACCATTTCGGCCACCTTGGCGTCCTTGGCGGCTTCCCCAGCGATCGCATCCACAGTTGCCTGATAGTATTTATCTTCGACGAGCGACGGATCGTGCGGATAGATATCCTTGGCGATGGCGAGCAGCGTGAGTTTCTGCTCATTGGAGAGGTCGCCAGCGAAAGCTTGGCGGCCCGCGGCCGTCGTCATGACGCCCGCAAGCAGCGCCACGGCCGCCGTGGAGCCCAGAAGCTGCCGGCGGTTCGGGGCAATGTTGATTACTGGCTTGGGAGCCAGCAGTGTCAGATCGTGGAGCATGGTTTCGTCGTCCTCCCTCACTCTCGGATTTGTCGACAATTTCTCGAGTG
>CAZSNH010000236.1:0-5187 GCA_964607855.1 uncultured Hyphomicrobium sp.
CTCTTCGAGGGCATGCCGGAACTCACCTCTTCTGGCGCCAATATGGTCTTTGCGGGTGAGGAAGACGATCCGGGAACCCTATCGGCGTTGGCGGCGATGGGCTATAGCCAGCCCTCGCAAGTGATCGCAACTGTGAGAAGCTGGCATCATGGCCGCTATCCGGCGGTCCGATCGAGCAAGGCGCGCGAACGGCTCACCGAAGTTCAACCCCTTCTCATTTCGGAGCTGGCAGAAACGGCGGATCCCGATCAGGCATTCGCGAGTTTCGACCGCTTTCTATCTGAGTTGCCATCCGGCGTGCAGCTCTTTTCGCTTCTTCGCGCAAACCCCGGCCTTTTGAAGCTCGTTGCCGACATCATGGGAACGGCGCCGCGCCTGGCGCGCATTCTCTCGAAAAGGCGGCGACTTTTGGATGCGGTCCTCGACCCGCGCACATTTGGAACCCTGCCGAGCGCCGCCGATCTTGATCGACTGATCGAGAGCGAGCTGCAGGAAGCTCCCGACATGCAGGATATCCTCGATCGTTGCCGCGTTATTGGTAGCGAGCAAGCATTCCTCGTCGGAGTGCGCGTGCTTTCGGGGGCGATCAACGCCAACCAGGCGGGCGGGGCCTACGCTCAGCTCGCCGAGCGCCTGATCGCCCGGCTGCAAGAGGCCGTCGAAAAGGATATGGCGCGCGCTCACGGAACCGTGCCTGGCGGAGCTGCAGCCGTGCTCGGCATGGGAAAACTCGGCGGCCGCGAGATGACGGCCAACTCGGACATCGACCTCATCGTTATTTACGAGTTCGATCCCGAGGCCTTGCAGTCGGAGGGCGCGCGTCCGCTGTCGCCGCCTCACTTCTATACGCGTTTTACGCAACGGCTCATCAATGCACTTTCCGCTCCGACCGCGGAGGGGACCCTCTATGAGGTGGACATGAGGCTCAGGCCTTCGGGCCAGAAAGGACCCGTGGCAACACAGCTCTCAAGTTTCATCGATTACCAGGCGACGGAAGCCTGGACGTGGGAGCACATGGCGCTGACGCGGGCGCGCGTCATTACCGGAAATGCTGAATTCAGAAAGAAAGTCGAAGAAGCCGTCCGTGCGACGCTGATGCGAGGCAGAAATCGTGCGAAGATTGCCGCCGATGTCCATGACATGCGCGCCAGGATCTTTGCGGAAAAAGGTACGCAAGACTTCTGGGACATGAAGCAGGTGCGCGGCGGGCTCGTCGATCTCGAATTTATTGCCCAGTTTCTACAACTCGTGAGGGCAGCCGAGCACCCAGAGGTTCTAGATCAGAACACGCTCACCGCGTTCCATAAACTCGAAGCTGCCGGTGAGATTTCCTCAGCCGACGCCGCCCACCTCATGGCGGCATGCCGACTCCTCCATGATTTGACGCAGATCACACGTCTTTGCCAGGAGGGGGCCTTCGATCCGTCTACGGCTTCCAAAGGCTTAAGAGAGCTGCTCTGCCGGGCCGGCGATGCACCGAGTTTCTCCGCCCTTGAGGCCAAATTGGCCCAGATGCTTGCGCGAACAAAGGCCCTCTACGATCGGTTGATCGTCTAAAGAGGGAAAGTGGCGCCCTCCGCGACGGAAAAAGCGTTCCTCCCCCGTTCTGCTCACATCCGGCACCATTGAGGTGCCCGATCAACGATTGTAGGGGGATCCCACATGCGAACGCGAACAAAGGCGGTGGTTGCCATAGGCCTGACGACTGTTGTGGCAGCCGGGGCAGTTTATGCGGCTGGGACGGCCGGGCACTTTGGACTGAACCGAATCGAACGCCTCTTGTCTGTCGATCAGGACCGGGACAAACGCGTGTCCGCGCAAGAATTCGAGGCCGCTGAGGCAAAGCGGTTCGTGGCACGCGATCTCAACAAGGATGGCATACTGACTGCCGAAGAGCTGGCAGCATTTTCTCAGCGCTTTGGGCGCCGTAAAGGATGGTCGGACCGCCTCTTCGAACGATCTGATGCCGATAAGGACGGTAAGCTGAGCAAGCAGGAATTCGAGCAAGATCAGAAGGCGATGTTCGCGCGCCTCGACAAGAATGGCGATGGTAAGCTTACGTCGGATGAATCCCCGCGTTGGTTCAATCGAAGGGCGGCCAATCGCGGCGCGGACACGCAGACACTTGAAGACGTGCTCGCACGCGCTGAAAGGCGTTTTGCCGCCATGGATACCAATTCGGACGGCACCGTGCTCAAGAATGAAATTGATGCGGCTGCGGCAGAGCGCCAGGCCCATCGGGTCAAGCGCGAAATGCACCGCTTCGATGCAAACCGCGATGGCAAGATCACGCAGGATGAGTATATGATGTCTGCCAAGCGCCGGTTTTCCGCACTTGATCTCGACGACGACGGACGTATCTCGGCAGACGATATGTCTCCTAGTGTCCGCAGCGAGTGGAACAAAGCCAAGTAAGAGGTGGCCGGCGAGTGACACGTGCTGGACAACATCACGTAGGATGGACGGTTATTTCGTATGAAGTACGTCGGAAAACCGTGCCGGGCATGACGCGAGAGACTGGAACGCAGCTACGGGCCGTGGAAAGCCGCGAGCAAATCGAGGATCGCGCGCTGCTGGATCGCGTCCAAGCGGGTGATCAGGCCGCCTTTGCGGCTCTCGTCGAACGGCACCTGCCACGCGTCGTCGCACTGGCGAAGCGCATGCTTCGCGACGAGGCCGAAGCCGAGGACGTCGCGCAGGAAACCCTGCTCAGGCTCTGGCGATCCGGCGAGACCATCGATTTGGGTCCGGCCGGATTGCGGCCATGGCTGCGTAAAGTGGCCTCGAATCTCTGTATCGACCGCGTGCGCACGAGCGGCCGCGTCGTGGTCACCGACGAGGTTCCGGATGCCTGCACGGACGCCGACCAGCTAACGGGCATCATGTCGAAGGAGCTTTCGGGACGTGTCGGAGACGCATTAAAGGCACTTCCTGACCGGCAGCGGCAGGCCTTGACCCTCTTTCATTACGAGGGCCTCAGCCAGATCGAGATTGCCTCGCTCATGGGAGTATCAGACGAAGCAGTCGAATCGCTCCTTGCCCGGGCCAGGCGGGCTCTCAAGGTGGCCTTGGCCGAGGATTGGCGCGATCTTGCGTCGCGGAGAACATAAGTCAAGAATGCTTCGGAACCTGAAAACAGGACATAAAAGGAATGACTCATAAAGATCAGAACGCGCCGGGCGGGATCGAGGCTCTGAAGAGGCTGCTCGAGATCTTTGGTGCCGACCGCTCCCGCTGGCCTGCTCGTGACCGGCTGAAATTTGCCGAGCTTCTGGCCGAAAGCGCTGAAGCGCGCCGTCTTGTAGCCGAGGCAGAAGCCTTCGATCGGCTGCTCGACCAGGCGCCCGAGCCGAAGGCAACGGATATTACGGCTCTCTCGAAGCGGATTTTGGCGGCCGCGGCAGCTGATGCGCCTGCCGATCGGGCGAGTAAGACCCAGACATTTTCACGGGCTGCAAAACCCGGAGGCGAACCCTTGAGGCGGCAGGCGCGGCGCATGGTAGACTGGCCGGCGGCGGCACTGATGGCCGCGTCTCTCATGTTAGGAATTTTCGCGGGCACGAACGGCTACCTCGGAGATGTCACGGGGAGCGAAACGGAAATTGTCTTGAATGCCTCATACGAACAGAGCGACGCCAGCGCCCTGGCCTTCGGGACGGATGAGGCGAGCCTCCTCGAGGAGGACCTGTTGTGACCGACACCGCGCCGCCCTCAGCGCCCAAGACCGCTCCAAACGGGATGGGCCGATGGAAGTGGTTGCTCATTGCCTCGCTCGCGGTCAATCTGCTGGTGATTGGGGCCATTGCCGGAGCGCGCTTCCACGGTCATCGCGGCTGGCGCGGCGAACGCTCGAGCGAGGAGTTCGGGCTCATCGGCTATGCGCGCCACTTGCCGGCCGAACGGCGCAAGCTCATTCGAAAAATCGTCGCCGCGGAGAAGGGCGCGATCGCTGCGGCGCGCGCCGAAGTCTACAAGGCCCGGCAGGAGGCCGCCGCGGTTCTTGTAGAGGAGCCGTTCAGTACTGAGAAGCTAAAGGCGGCGGTCGGCCGCATCAGTGACGCCGAAGCCAAGCTCAAAGCCGCAGGTCTTGCCGCCTTCCTCAATGCCGCCGAGCAATTCACCCCAGAAGAGCGCAAGAGCCTTCTCGAGCATTGGAAGCGCCGCCGGCCATGGCATTTCCGGTTCGGTCACGACGAGGCGATGCCGCCGCCGTCCCCGCCTCCATCTCCCGCAGCCAATTAGTGTTGGTTTTGCTCAGCAGAGCGCAGGGGTTGGCTGCCAGGCGGGCATCTGGGCTTTGGGAAAGAAGTCCTGCTGACTGGCCGCATCCACAATCGTCACCACACACCACGACGGCTCGCCGCCCGAGATTTCGAGAAACCCTGCGCCCTGGAGCTCGAGGAGCGCCCTGGCAAGGCTCAACGCTAACGATCCAGTTTCCGCGTCGTCGGGTAGAATTGCGTCGTCCACGCCAACCTCGATCCGCACCGTATCGCGATCTGGGACGGCCGAAAGCTTGATAAAGCCGTAGTCCGGCGTGCGAGAGATGGCTTCGCTCAGAAGATTGACGAGCACTTGGCGCATAGGGCGCAACTCACCCATGATTTCGAGATCGGCGTCACAATCGATGTATAAACGTACACCGCGAGGTGCCGCCGCTTCGCTCGCAAAATTCCAGGCTTCCGCAACAAGAGCGGCAAGTCCGATGGGATGCGCAGCCGATTGAGGCGCGGCCGCGGTCAGCAGGGCCGTCATGGCGAGTGTATCTTCGGCGGCTTTCAGGAGCTTCTGACCGCAACTGCGAATGTCGCCGGCGTATTCGCGGTAGCGAGGATTTCCGACGGGCCCTAGCATTTCAGCGCTCATGACATCGGAAAAGCCGATGACGGCGTTGAGGGGTGTTCTCAGATCGTGGCTCATCCGCGACAGGAGCTCAGCCCAAGCCAGCGTCGCTGCAGCACATTGCCGGGAAGGTTGCGCTGATTTCGCGAAGCGCCCGGCATAGCCGGGCTGGGTATGAGGCAAGGCGTATTTGAGGGGGTGGGAGGATACTGCAGATACACCTGGATCCAATCTGGCCGGTGCTTGCCGAAAGGCCGCGAGGTGGCTTTCCTGTAGAGTGCTCATGGCCTCAACGAGCCGTTTCCAGCCACTCTCGAGCGCCCGCACGAAGGAAAAATTCCCCCG
>CAZSNH010000237.1:0-5170 GCA_964607855.1 uncultured Hyphomicrobium sp.
ACCATCGAGCTCAGGCCATGACCGGCGCTCTTACACCACGCCATGGGGCACGATCCACCAACGGCGCGAAATTAGCTTTTTGATCTGCCTCAAGCGTTCAACGCTTCGTGAGACAGTGTGAAGCGCTCCTTCTAACATAAATCAAGAGCCTCCCCTGGCGCCGATGAAAGGGTCAATTGCGGATTTCACCCTTGCCGTTCAACAATGTGCACGGGATGGAGTCCGCGAAAACAAGTGTGAACCGGAGGAGACATCATGCAAGAGACGCTTCTCAAGCAAGTTACATCGAGGACGTGGGTGACCCCCGCATACTGCGATGTGCGGCTTGGCTTTGAAGTCACGGCTTACGTTTACGTCCGTTGACGAATCCTGTCGGAGGGCAAGTGCGTAACAATCGCTTGCCTTCCGAGAAGCTTGGAGGGGCGCATGGAAACCGAACGGCAGCTCAAGCTCACCGATACGGTAGAGCTCAATCCCAACTTTCATTTTCGGTGGGAGGAGCCGCAGCAGGCCCATGTGCTCCTCTACCCAGAGGGCATCGTCAAGCTCAACGACACAGCCGCGGCGATCCTCGAAGCCTGCACGGGTGGACAGACGATTGCAGCCGGAGCGAGAGAGCTCAGTGAGCGTTACGGCAAAGGCAATCTCGACGAAGAGACCTTGAAGTTTCTGGAGGTGGCACATGCCAAAGGCTGGATCCGGCTTAAGTCTTGATGGGCTTGGCATGCCGCTCTGGCTCGTTATCGAGCTCACTTATAAATGTCCGCTCAAGTGTCCTTGGTGCTCGAACCCGGTCGACTTCGACCGCTACCGGAACGAACTCACGACAGAGGAGTGGAAGGCTCTTCTTCGCGAGGGCCGGCGCATGGGATCGCTTCAGCTCGGGTTCACGGGCGGCGAGCCGATGCTGCGTAAGGATCTCGAGGAACTCGTCGCTTACGCCGACGAGATTGGCTATTACACGAACCTTATTACGTCGGGGGTCGGCCTTACGACCGAGCGTCTAAGAGCTCTCAAAAAAGCCGGCTTAAAGCAGGTCCAGCTCAGCATTCAGGCCTGCGACAGCGAATTGAACCAGCGGCTTGTAGGGCTAGACGTCTACGACCACAAGATCGCGATTGCGCGAGCGATCAAGGCCGAGGGCCTGCCCATGGTACTGAATGTGCCGGTGAGCCGGTATAATATCGATTTCACGGCCGATTTCATTGATCTGGCCGCCGACCTCGGTGTCGAATACCTCGAGTTCGCCAATCTGCAATACTACAACTGGGCCTTGCTGAATCGGGCAGAGCTCCTTCCCACGCGGGAGCAGCTCGAGAGGTCCGAGGCCGTCGTCAAGGAGAAGCGAGCAACACTCGGGAAAAAGCTCACAATCTACTTCGTCGTTCCCGACTACTATGACAAGCGCCCCAAGGCCTGCATGAACGGCTGGGGTTCCATCCACCTCACGATCGCTCCCGATGGCACGGCGCTACCCTGCCAAGAGGCGCGCCTCATCAAGGGGCTCGACTTCCCCAACGTCCGAGATCACGGCCTCGACTGGATCTGGCACGAGAGTGAGGCCTTCAACGCGTTCAGAGGTGATAGTTGGATGAAGGAGCCGTGCCGAAGCTGTTCGGAACGGGAGAAGGACTTCGGCGGCTGCCGCTGCCAAGCCTTCCTCCTGACAGGCGATGCAGCCAACACGGATCCTGTCTGTGCGAAATCGAAGGACAGGCACCTCATCGACGAAATACTGGGGTGCGCCGGAAAGCGCGGCGAGTGTGGTTCCAAACCGCTCGTCATGCGCGAGACGGCCCCAGCACGCCGCCGATCCGAGCAACTTCACTGATTGAGAAAACGGGCAGGCCAGAGATTATGAGTTCTGCGTTGATCGATGCTCTGGTCCGCTGGGTCCACATTGCCGGAGTGATCATCTGGATGGGTCACAACTGGGTCAATGTTGTGCACAATCCCGTCTATCGCGGCGTGCTTCCCGCCGACCCGCCCGAAGCGGCCCGCGACATCTTCATTGCGGCCTCGAAGCGGGAGCACGGCATCTTCAGACATTCTTCGCTCGTCGTTTGGGCAACGGGCCTCTTCATGCTCTGGCAGCGCGGCCTTCTTGACGAAGCCCTGACGCTCTCGCCGCCGGCAGCCACGATTGGATTAGGCGCCTGGCTCGGTACGGCCATGGTACTCAATCTGTGGTTCATCATGTGGCCGCATCAGAAGAAGGTTCTTGGCTTCGTGCCGGCACCCGTCGAGGAGCGACTGAGATGCTCGCGAATCACATTCCTTTCTTCTCGCGTGACCACAGTCCTTTCGGTGCCAACCCTCTTTCTCATGGTGGCCGGCGCTCATGGGGTCGAAATACTGCGGTGAAGGAGCCTGATATGGCGGTGACGAGCTTTGCTTCCGGGCCGACCAGTCTCCCCCCACCCGTCCTGGAGGCCCTGCAGCAGGATATCCTGGAATGGCGATCAAGTGGCCAGTCTCTGCTGACATTGCCATTCACCGGGCCCGACTTCGCCCAGATTCTCGAAGAAGCCGAGCAGGATCTCAGAAAATTGCTTTCGGTCCCGCAGAATTACCGGGTGCTTTTTCTTCAAGGAGGTGCGTTCTCGCACTTCGCCCTGTTGCCCATGAATCTGTGCAATCAGCATGAGCACGCAGATTATGTCGAAACGGGTCATTGGTCACGACGGGCGATTGCAGAAGCGCTGCCTTGGATCGACGTCCGACTGGCCGCACAAGGAAACGGCGTTTCACTTCCCCCGCCAAAGTCTTGGAGCATTTCGCCCGGCGCCGCCTACTGCCACTACACAAGCAACGAGACTGCGGACGGGCTCCAATTCAGTTCCATCCCCGATACCGGAAATATCCCACTTGTCGCCGACATGAGCGCCGACCTTCTGACAGGCCCCATTCCGGTCGAGCGCTTCGGGCTCATTTACGCGAGTGCGCAGAAAAATCTTGGTGCCGCCGGAGTGACGATCATCATCTTAAGAGACGATCTTCTTGGGCGCGCGCGTCCTGGAACGCCGGCTCCTCTCAACTACACGCGTCAAGCAAAGGAACGAGGCAAACTCAATACGCCGGCTACCTTTTCCATCGCGATAGCATCGCGGATGCTTCGCTGGCTGGTCGACATGGGGGGACTCGAGGCGGCGGAGAAAAGGAGCCGCAACAAGAGCTCGAAGTTGTACAAGTTCATCGAGTCTTCGGGTTTCTACACGTCACCGCTTGCGCCCGGAGACAGATCGCAGGTCACTGTTCGATTTCATCTCCCCGATCAATCGCTCGAGCGCATGTTCCTCGATGAGGCTGCCGAAAACGAGATCTTGTACCTCGGCGGACACCCGAGCGTCGGCGGCATGCGCGCCAATCTCTACACCGGCGTTCCGGAGTGCGCGGTCGATACGCTCATCGAGTTCATGCACGATTTCCAGCAACGGAGGGGATAACGCCGTGCTCTCCCCGTCGTATGTTCGCAGCGCTTCAAGTCCAATCCTGCCCGCGACCGTCAACGGGGCCAACGCTCAAAGCAACCGCATTGCACGCTCGACGAGCGCAATGGGACTGACATTCACCAACTCCTTGGGCATCGCAGCGGGAATAGACCGGACTGGAAGCAATCTCGTCTCGCTCGCCGCTACCGGAGTGGGCCATGTCGAAGTGGGTACGGTCACGATTGCCAAACCGTTCGCCATCTCTCGGGAAGAGTTTGCGGCCGAATTCAAGGTAGGAATCAACTTTGCAAGCCCGGACTTCGGAATCAACGCGGACGTGATCGAGGATTATGCGGCATTGCTCCGCATATTTTGGCCGCACGCCGATTACTTGGTCGCGAACTTGAGTTCGCCTTTCTCTGGCCGTTCGAGTGATACGGCTGGCGTGCAGGACCTGATCGAGCGACTTGCAGAAGTGCGCGACGAGCTCTTACACGGCACAGCCTGCAGCAAGCCGCTACTGATCAAATCTCATGCGGGTCCCGTGGGCTCAGAACTCCCCAAGGCGATTGCATGCGCCAGGAAATTTGGCCTTGAGGGGGTCGTCCTCGTATCATCTTCGATTGACCGCCTAGCCGAGTGCATCTCGGAGCTCGGCGGCTGGGCAGTGATTTCGGTTGGAGGAATTGGGACCGCGGCGGACGCCGAAGCCCGTCTCTCAGCAGGCGCACGTCTCGTGCAGACCTATTCCATCTATGCTTCTGATGGTTCGCACGGCGTGCGTCGGCTCCTTGGAGACCCCGACACATGATGGGGCAGCTCGAATGAACACCTTCGCCATAGGACTGATCGTTCTGACGGCAATGCTGCGAATCTGGCTTGAGTTGCGCCAACGAGCATGTCTCAGGCGCCAGCAATTAGATGTTCCTCCGACATGGAGCAATCCGGCTGCGATGCGACGGGTGATCGATGGGGCGTTGCTTAGAACGACGATCACCATCCTTGGCATTCTTGCGGAGGCCGCCCTTGCACTTATCCTTGCCACTCAAGGCATCGGGTTGTTGGCAGGATCGGAACCTCGGGCAAGCATGTCTCCTGTCGTGGGAACGATCGCGCTCTCGATGATCATCATGCTGCTTTTTGGGATCATCCGAAAAGCGGTGGAAGCGACAAGCATCTTTTTCGTCGATGCCTCGCTCGGACTTGGCCGTCCCCCGGTCCTTCTCTTCCTCCGGGATAGTCTCGCGAAACTCCTCGTTACATCGGCTGTATTTGTCCCCACACTCATTGCCGCTGCAGTTCTCGCGGAGGCCGGGGCGCCGATGTGGGAGGTCATAACCTGGGCCATATGGCTGACGCTGCTCACCCTCGACCTTATATTGCGGCCACTCGTCCAGACGCGGCTCCTCTACGCGGCCACGCCAATGCAGGACGGGGTGCTTGCCACTCGCATCTCCCAACTCCTGAAGTCCTGCGGATTGGAGCTCGGCTCTGTCGAAATTCTCGATGCTTCTCGAAGGACCCGACGTGCCAACGCGAGCGTCCACGGGCTTGGCCGCCAGAAACACATCTACCTTCATGATACACTCATCCAGCGTCTTGGAACGGATGAGATCGTGGCCGTCGTTGCGCACGAGGCAGGACATGCACGCCTCGCGCATCTTCCGCAATACCTTGCGGCTCATGCCGCTCTGGGGTTTGCCGCGGCGCTCGCCACTTCCGTGCTCTACGCTGGCCTG
>CAZSNH010000238.1:0-5157 GCA_964607855.1 uncultured Hyphomicrobium sp.
TGGCACCGAGACTGATGTCTACCAGACGGGAATTGCGAGCCAGGTTGCCCACTTGAAATTCGGCAGCAACATTAAGGCAGCCGATGCACTCTCTTTCGGATATCTCCTGCGCATCCAGCTCTTTGCTGCCTACCCGTTTCTTCGTCTCAATGACCCTGAGGGAATCGATCAGAAAAGCGATGAACGCGACTTCGGTCCGGACATCCACATGCTCTACTGGTATGCATCTCATGAGGACCTTGGAAGCATCACGGTTGGACTGCAATCAAACGCGGCCAAAAGCGCCGCCATGCTGACCGACCTCTCCGGAACGCAGCGCTTCGATAATCCGACCATGCTCTCAGCGTTCCCGCAATTCGTCGTGCGCTCGAACGGAGATCTTGATCCTTCCAGTCTCACCTGGGCCGAGTTCTCGTTCTGCCATTCCCGGAACATGCCGGTCGGAAGCGATTGCGACGGCATCTCTCTCAACGGCATTCGGTACGACACGCCTTCGCTTCGCGGACTGGTTTTGTCGGCAAGTTGGGGCACCGACGACTTCTGGGAAGCGGCCGCCCGGTACAACGGCGAGTTCGGCGGCTTCAAGCTGGCGCTTGGCGCCGCATTTTCTCATACGACTGATGAAACCCACTTCGGCCCGCCCCCGAGTTTCGAAAAGAGATCCGACTACTACCAGGCAGGCGCCTACCTCGAACACCTTGAAACGGGACTCTTCGTTCATGCCATTTGGGGACTTGAAGACAACCACAGCACGCCGCTCAAGAATGGAAGAACGACGGCCGATGGCGATCATTGGGGCTTCAAGGCCGGCGTACGGAAGAAATGGAACGCACACGGGGCAAGCATCCTTTACGGCGACTACACCCGTTATGAGGATGAACTGGGAACGTCGGCATTGGGGCTGGGATTTACTTCGAGCGCGTTCGAACGCTTCGGCGTCGGAATCGCACAGGAGTTCGACAATGCGTCGATGACGCTCTACCTCAAGTACCAGCATTACCAAGTCGAAGCGGGTGGCGTGGGACTTGACCCATCGCTTTTAAGACTTGAAGAGGCTGATTTCATCAGCATCGGTGACGTCATCACGTTCTGAGCCCTCGCGGAAAACAATTCGGCCAGCCCCCGTTTGTGGGAGCTGGCCGGGCAATCGCAGCAAATGGAGTTTTGGAGTTCCTGTTACTTGACGAGGGAGGCTGCGCGGCGGGATACTTCCGATTGCGAGACATAACCTTCGGCGATGAGCGCGTTCACGCAGCGCTTGGAAAGGCTGGGGCCATTGGCGCGCATGCACTGACGAAGCTCGGGGCTGCCGACCCTGTGCTGGCTGCAGTAGGAAAAGTAATCGGAGATGCAGGCCATGCGCACGCGAGCGCTTACGGCGGCCGCCTGCGTCACCTGAAGGGAAAGGATGCCAATAACGATCGCAGAGGTGATGAGGCCGCGGGTTGTCTTTGAGGTCGTTTTCGAGTGGGTCATCGTGTTCTCCATTTGCCAAGGATGTGCCTTGATGACCCTTTTGTACGGTACGCCCACTTCCCCAGCAGTTCCGTGGGGAACTCCCTCAAAAATCTCGAAAAATACTTTTGAACCACCGGGAAGCAGGGCTGCCGATAGAACAAAGTATTCTTAACGGGCATTATCGAAGGGGCCTTAGCGCCGCGCAAATCGCATCGGCTTGCCGTTTTCCGGCTTGTTCTTGATGAAGCCCCCCAACGGCGGATGGTCCGAAGCCGGGGCTTTCTCATCCCTGCCAAAGAGCATGAGGCGCGTGTCTCCTCAGCCGTCGCATCGGTGCGAACGCTCGGCAGCTTACTGAATCCGGGGCCGAAGGCCGGTCAAAACCCAGTCCGTACCACGGAACGTCATTTCAGCCGTGAGGTCAGGCCCCGCGGCTTCGGGATCCTTGGCTACTCCAAACTCGACACTCAGAGGACCGGCGAGCGAAAAATGCTTGATATTGCCGATCCCGTAGCCCTTGGGCTCTCGCGAAGACGCCGCAGAATCGAGCGCGCTTGCCGGTTCAGTTACCGTTCGAACCGGGGCTGTCTTGGTCACGGCTTTCCCGACATTGATGCCTGTAGCCTTGCCGACCGCATCGATCACATCCGAGAGGCTGCCCGTCTGGGTCTCCCCCGCAGGCGCGGGTTTACCGATCAGAGCGCCGAGGCCGGCAATGCCCCCCGAACTCACGATCTGCTCCTTCACCACCCCGGAGAGCGAATCTTTGAGAGCGCGCCCATCATTATAGATTCGAATGACATTTTCAGGCGTCATCAGCCTGTTGAGGGAAGCATCAACGAGCGTGGGCAGGACTTTTTTGGCGATCTCGGCGCCAAGTATGCCAGCGGCCGTACCGGATTTTTGAACCGTTTCATTGAGCGCGCGCTCGGCTTCGATGGTCACGGCCGGCCTCAGGCTCTCCTTGACAGACGCAAAATCAATTTTGCTCGACAGCAGCGCCGTATCCTTGCCTTCGAGAGCCGTCTTGATTTCGTACCCCGAATAAGCGGGCCATCCCACATAAAACGCCGAGAGGAGCAACAGCGCGAAAATTAGCAGACGCCTCATGGCGGGCTTCTCCGGTTTTTGGACGAACGGCATTTCCCACGGATCTGGCCATGGGCAGCATCACTTCTGATTCGGTCAAGGCAATTCAATACTCTTGGCGGGTATATCCCACCAAGAAAGAGAAGCGGCCCTGCCGGGACCAGGCAAAGCCGCTTTTGAAAAAAAATCCGAACTTCACCGTTGTGGCACGAATAGCCGACACATCTGTCAGGACTTTGACTTGCACTCATCGAGCTGCTGCTTGCGCCCCTGCAACTTCGCCTGCCATTCCTGGGGCGAAACGCCGGCACACCAAGCAATGTGAGCCTTGAGATCGGAACTCCACTCAGCACCCGTAAATCCACACTTGCGAGATTCGTTTTCCTTTTGCTGCTGAAGAGCGAGCTTCCCGTAGGTTTCACAACCGTCGGCGAGGGCGCCCGCAGCACCTGCGGCAAGTCCGATGACCGAGACCACTGCAAATGCAGCGTATTTTGGAGAATTCAACATTGTCCTCACCATGGTTCGGAGCCGGGAAACGGCCCCACAATTGCGACGCGCAAAGGCACGCATTAAGCGCACCCTACTTCGAACGAACCTAATCGCCCTCAAATGAACCCCCCGTGAATGTGACAGAGGGCGGCCATTCCCTTCAACCCCGGTGTGCGACCTTTCGGGATTTCCAAGGGAAAACATGGGCCTTGGGCACGATAATGGCAAGAATCGGGGTAGGAGCAACGCTCCTTCTCAGAAGAATGAGCTCGCACAAGACCGCCATGCCGCCTGCCTCAGCCCTGCGGAAGTCCAAATCGGCCGACGGCCCGACCCTCGCGGATGCCAAACGCCTCCTCGAGGATGTGTTCGGCTACAAGAGCTTTCGCCTCCATCAGGGGCGCATCATCGAAACGCTTCTTTCCGGACGGGACGCTCTCTGCCTGATGCCGACGGGCGGCGGCAAATCACTCTGCTACCAGATCCCGGCCATGTTGCGCGAAGGGACCGGCGTCGTCGTCTCGCCATTGATCGCGCTCATGCAGGATCAGGTCGATGCGTTGACAGACGCGGGCGTCAACGCGGCCTTCCTCAATTCGACGCAGGACTGGCAACAGCAGGACGACATCGAGCGGCGCTACCGGGCAGGCGATCTCGATCTCCTATACGTTGCACCCGAGCGGCTGCTGCAGGAACGCACGCTCTCTCTCCTGCAGTCGGGAACGGTCGCCCTTTTCGCGATCGACGAAGCCCACTGCGTCTCCCAGTGGGGCCACGATTTCCGCCCCGAGTACCGCCAGCTCCGGCTGCTCGCGGATCGCTTTCCGAACGTGCCGCGCATTGCGCTTACGGCAACCGCCGACGAGCGAACGCGGGAGGAGATCGTTTCGGAATTGCATCTCGAAAATGCCGAGCTTTTCGTGGCGAGTTTCGATCGGCCGAACATTCGCTACACGATTGCCGAGATGGGCTCGACGGGTGCCCGCGAGCGGCTCTGGGACTTCATCTCGACGGAGCACCCAAGCGACAGCGGTATCGTCTACTGCCTGTCGCGCAAGGGCGTTGAAGACACTGCGGCGTGGCTTTCCGCAAAAGGACGCACAGCGCTCGCCTACCATGCAGGGCTCGAGTCCGGTGTACGCCGCGCCGCACAGGCCCGCTTCCTCAATGAGGATGGCGTCATCATCGTTGCAACAATTGCCTTCGGGATGGGCATCGATAAGCCGGATGTCCGATTTGTTGCTCATCTCAATCTGCCCAAATCGATTGAGGCCTACTATCAGGAAACGGGCCGTGCCGGACGCGACGGCGAGCCCGCCAATGCCTGGCTTGCATACGGACTTCAGGACGTCATGCAATTGCGGCAGTGGATCGCGCAGTCAGAAGGGAGCGAGACCTTCAAACAGGTGCAGCGCCAAAAGCTCGATGCTCTGATCGGGCTCTCGGAGCTCGCGACGTGCCGGCGCCAGGCACTTCTCGCCTACTTCGGAGAGCGCAACAGGCCGCCCTGCGGAAACTGCGACAACTGCCTCAACCCGCCCGAGACCAGTGACGGCTCTGTCCTGGCCCAAATGGCCTTATCCGCGGTCTATCGCACGGGACAGCGGTTCGGCGTCTCTTATCTCGTCGACATCCTGCATGGCAAAGCCGACGAGCGCGCCATTCGGATGGGTCACGACAAGCTCTCCGTTTTCGGCATCGGCAAGACAACGGACGCTGCGACGTGGCGAGCCCTCCTGCGGCAGCTCGTGGCGAGCGGCCATCTCGCGGGTGACGACGAAGGAAAGGGGACTTTGATCCTCACCGAAAAGGCGCGCCCTGTCCTCCGGGGCGAAGAGCAAGTCTTGATGCGGCTCATCCGCAAAGTGGAACCCAAGAGCAAGGACAAGAAGGGCAAACGCCCATCGAGCACGCTGGCTCGGGGGGACCAGGCGCTCTATGCGTCCCTTCGCGAACTGCGCCTGAGGCTCGCAGGCGAATCGCGTTTGCCTCCCTACGTCATCTGCCACGATAAGACGCTTGCCGAACTCGCAGCCAAGCGCCCCGCAACAGAGGACGAGCTGCACGGCATCATCGGCCTTGGCGCATCGAAAATCAAAAGATACGGCGCTGCGTTCC
>CAZSNH010000239.1:0-5147 GCA_964607855.1 uncultured Hyphomicrobium sp.
CGCCATCGAAAGCGCGTTGCCGTAGAGCGTGCCGCCCAGTCCGAGACCCGAGACACGATGCAGAATGTCGAGGTGGCGTGCGACGTGATCGGCGATCTCCTGCGACATGCCATACGCAGCAAATGCCACGCCCGATCCGAAGCCTTTTCCCAAGGTCAGGAAGTCGCCCTCGAGATGCCAGGCGCGCTTCAGGCCCCCATAGGCGAATGAGAAAGTGTGGGATTCGTCGATGGCAAACAGCGTTCCCGTTTCGCGCGTCAACTGTCTCAAGCCCGCGAGGTAGCCTGGATCGGGCAACACGAGTGCGCAGTTCGTGAGCGCGGGCTCGGTGAGAAGTAGCGCCACATCGCGCGCCTTCAAAGCGTTCGAGACCGCTTCGAGATCGTTGAAGGGAAGAATGATCGTGTCTTCGCCCCGTTTGCCCGATAACCCCTGATACTCGGGAACGGGCCGGCCATCCTTCATTAGCACCAGCGTCTCTTCGATGTGGCCATGGTATTTGCCCTCGAAGACGATGAGCTTGCGCCGCCCCGTCATGTGGCGCGCAATGCGCATAATCTCCGTGTTGGCCCCCGAAGCGGCAAGCGTGAACTGCCAAGACGGCATCCCGGTGAGCTTCGCCAGAAGTTCAGATACGACGATGGCATCCTCGGTGGGCAACAGGAAGTGCGCACCGTTCCGGTACTGGCGGGCGAGTGCCTGCTCGATGGCCGGCATCCCAAAGCCCATGGTCATCGAAAGGTCCGACACATTCATGTCGACGTAGCGGTTACCGTCGGCATCGAAAAAATGTGAGCCTTCGCCGCGCGTCGCATAGAGCTGCGGGTGGGAATAGTAGCCCGCCATCCACGACATCGGAGTGCCTGCCGGCATGACACGGAGCGCCCGCTCAAGTAGCGCGTGCGATTTCGGCGTTTTTTCCCGGAAGCGGGTGAGCTCTCGCACGTTCATGGCCGCGATTCGCTCCCGATCCACAGTAAACGGGACCGCCTCGCCCTTTCGAGAACTCATGATTGCGCTCCTGACATTGATGCCGTCCGGTTTGTGACCTTAGGGGGGATACCTGCCCTAGAATTTGGTCTGGCTCAATGCGCGGCTTCCCAATTGTCTGCCGCTTTGGCGTCGACGTGGATGGGAACCGAGAAGTGGACGGCGGGCTCGGCGGCTTTCTCCATCACCCGGCGGGCCACCTTGATGAGATCGTCCGCATCCTCGCTCTTCACCTCGAAGATGAGCTCGTCATGCACCTGCAGCAGCATGCGAGCAGATGAGAGTTTGGACTTCGTTAGGGCCTCGGGTATTCGGATCATGGCGCGGCGGATGATATCCGCCGCGGAGCCTTGGATTGGCGCGTTGATCGCCGCACGCTCGAGGAAGCCGCGCGTCGAGGGGTTCTTGGTATTGATCTCGGGATAATGAATGCGCCGCCCGAATACCGTCTCGACGAACCCTTTCTCGTGTGCGGCTTTCTTGGTTGCTTCCATATAGTCGCGGATACCCGGAAAGCGCTTGAAGTAAGTTGTGATGTAGTCGCCCGCCTCCTGCTTCGAGATGCCGAGCTGATTGGCGAGCCCGAACGCCGATATGCCATAGATGATGCCGAAGTTGATCGCCTTGGCGCGCCGGCGCACATCGGCACGCCGAACATTTCGCACGCCGTCATGGCATCGATGTCGAGGCCATCTGCGAAGGCCTTTTTGAGCTGTGGGATATCGGCAATGTGGGCGAGAACACGCAGCTCGATCTGCGAATAGTCCGCGGAGACGAGCTTGTGCCCCTTCTCGGCGATAAAGGCAGTGCGTATTTCCCGCCCCTCTTTGGTGCGGATCGGAATGTTCTGAAGATTAGGATCGGAGGAGGCGAGGCGGCCCGTCGTCGTTGCGGCAAGGGCGTAACTCGTATGGATGCGCTCCGTCTTCGGATCAATGAAGTTCGGAAGCGCATCCGTATATGTCGAGCGCAACTTCGTGAGCTGGCGCCATTCGAGCATCGTGTTGACGAGGCGGCGCGCATCCTCGGGAAGCTCCTCGTTGGCCGCAAGGTCGTCGAGGAGGCCAGCACGGGTTTCCCATTGTCCGGTTTTCGTCTTTTTTCCCCCCGGAAGTTTCAGCCGGTCGAACAGAATTTCACCGAGCTGTTTCGGGCTCGCGAGATTGAACTTGTGCCCGACGAGCTCATTCACCTCTTCCTCGAGGCGGGTCGCGCGTTGGGCAAACGTGCTCGAGAGGCGCGAAAGAATAGCGCGATCGACCTTTATTCCGGCCTTCTCCATTTCGACGATGACGGGAACGAGCGGGCGCTCGAGGGTTTCGTAGACTGTGGTCAGGCGCTCGGCGGGCAGGCGCGACTTCAACTTCTGCCAGAGGCGCAGCGTCACGTCGGCATCCTCGGCGGCGTACTCGGTGGCCTTGTCAACCGGAATGCCTGCAAACGTCTTCTCGGACTTCTTCCCCCCTGGCGCATGCTCGATGACGTGATCGAACGAGATGCAGGTGTGGCCAAGATGGCGTTCGGACAGCTCATCCATGCCGTGGCCGCCACGACCGCCGTCGAGCGCGTAGGAGATGAGCATGGTGTCGTCGATCGGCGCGATTTCGATGCCATACCGGGCCATGATCAGCATATCGAATTTGATGTTCTGACCAATCTTGAGGACTGAGGGATCCTGGAGCAGCGGCTTCAAGAGATCGATGGCGGCGCGAAGCGGCACCTGCCCTGGCACCAATCCGCCGCCCGAGAAGAGATCGCCTGACCCGCCCGTGTGACCGACAGGGACGTAGCAAGCCTTTCCCGGCGAGACGGCGAGCGAGAAGCCGACGAGGTCGGCCGCATTCGCATCGAGGCCCGTCGTTTCGGTGTCAAATGCGAGCCGGCCGGCGTTGCGGCAGGCCGCAATCCAGGATTCGAGCGCGGCGATGGTCGTCACTGTTTCATAAGCACTTCGTTTGAAAGGAATGGCCCCAACCCTATGAGACACGATCGCTGCTCCGGCTGCCGGTGTACCGGGACCCTGAGCGATACTCCCCTCGCCCTTATTCGCCGCCGCCTCCCCGCCGGCCTCCGTCTCGAGCGCCTTCTTCTTCAGACTGTCTCCCACTGACCTCTCAAGTGGCGGCGGAGCCTCGACGCCGAGTTTTTCCGCAATTCGCTTGGACAGCGTATTGAATTCCATTTCCCGCAGGAACCCCAGGAGAGCGGCTGGATCGGGATCGCGCACGCCGAACGCTTCGACAGGCACTGTTTCCGGCACGTCGTCCTTCAGGCGAACGAGTTCGCGCGAAATTCTCGCCTGTTCGGCGAACTCGATGAGCTTCTCGCGCCGTTTCGGCTGCTTGATTTCTGATGCGCGCGCAAGAAGTGTGTCGAGGTCCCCATACTCCTTGATGAGCTCGGCCGCCGTCTTGATGCCGATACCGGGAACGCCTGGAACGTTATCCGTCGAATCTCCGGCGAGGCTCTGCACGTCGACAACCTTCTCGGGCGGTACTCCGAACCTCTCGATCACCTCATCGCGGCCGATTTTCTTGTTCTTCATGCCATCCAGCATGCCAACGCCGGGGCGCACAAGTTGCATGAGATCCTTGTCGGAGGAAATGATGGTCACGTCTCCGCCGGCATCAGTAACCTGCTTCGCGTAGGTCGCAATGAGGTCGTCGGCTTCGAAACCGTCCTGTTCGATGGAGGCGACATTAAAGGCCTTCACCGCGTCGCGAATGAGCGGGAATTGCGGAACAAGCTCCTCGGGCGGAGGAGGGCGGTTGGCTTTGTACTTGTCGTAGATCTTATTGCGGAACGTCTCGCGGCCCGCGTCAAAAATGACCGCGATATGGGTTGGCGCCTCCGAAGCCTTGCTTTCGGCAATGAGCTTCCAGAGCATGGCGCAGAAGCCATGAACGGCTCCCACCGGCAATCCGTCGGAAGGCCGGGTCAGCGGCCGCAGGGCGTGGAAGGCGCGGAAAATGTACCCCGACCCATCGATCAGATAAACGTGACTGCCTTTGACGATAGGCGTCGGCTCGCCGTCGGGAACTGTTGACGCGCGGGGCTCGCGGCGGGGTTTCATGGATGAGGTCTCTGTCATGAGACCGCACTATAGGAGGGGATCGGCCCGAGGTCAGCCGATAAACGGATCACTTCTGAGAAGTGCCAAAGGCTCTTCGGTGTCTGTTTGGTCCTTTTGGGCCTCGGCGAGCAACGCCTTGTAGCTAAATCGATCCGTCGGTTCCACCTTCTGCGGCTGAGCTTCGGGTTCCACAAACTGCACGCCCATCTGGCCCTTTTCCCGATGGCGGATCTTGCAGTGGGACTGGAAGCGCTCCGACTCGATCGTCAGCTGAAACTGATCCGGAAACCCCTCCGGAATCTCGAATTGGAGAAGCGCACCGGCTGAAGAAAAATCCTTGACAATGCAGGGGATCACCGGGCGGCCGCGCACCTTCACCCATCCATGCCAATTGGTCTGACGCCGGCCAAATTGGCGGCGTGTGCCAAAGGTCGCGCTTTGCTCTATGTTCTTGGTCATTGGCATGATGAGTCGGCAGAGATCGATTGGATTGTAGCGATTGAAAGTTACCGGACCGTCATTCGGTCTGTCTTAATGGCAAACAAAAATTAACAATTGATGGATGTAGCTTCGGGTTAAGGATCTCAAGAATAATCCTGTCACGGCCGGCGCGCATCGGGCACGCTATCGATCGATGAAAAGTAGGGCTTGATATCGAGCAGAGGCGTACCGTCGACGCAGTCTATGTTGCGAACTTTGAGCGTGCCGCCCTCAACTGAAACGAGCTCCACCACCGCAACACCGATCGGGTTAGGGCGGACCGGCGAGCGCAGGGCAAAAACACCTCGGGGCGCCGGCACGTGAGAGGGACATTGGAGTATCATGTCGCGGCGCGATTGATCGAGCCAGTAGAGAAGAATGAGATGGGAGAGGAGGCCGATGTCCTTCAGTCCGGCCCTGTAGCGCTCCCCAACCTCGACGGTTGCAATGACGCCGGCGCGCGTCTTCGTGTTCTTGGGGCATTCGTCAAGCGTCTTCCAGGGCGTGCGGATGCGGCCGATGTAATGAAGGTGGGCGTCGAACGTCTCCGGCAAAGTAATTGTCACTTCACCGGGACGCGGCGGTCTCATTCCTGGCATCGGGC
>CAZSNH010000240.1:0-4417 GCA_964607855.1 uncultured Hyphomicrobium sp.
GATGCACGCATCGACGACCTCGCCCAAATTGTGAGGCGGTATGTTGGTGGCCATGCCAACGGCAATACCGCCGGCGCCATTGACGAGCAAATTCGGAAACTTCGCCGGGAGCACGCTCGGCTCAAGCAGTCGATCGTCGTAATTTGGCTTGTAGTCAATCGTATCCTTGTCGAGGTCGTCGAGCATCGACTCGGCGATCTTCGCAAGACGTGCTTCCGTATAGCGTTCTGCGGCCGGCGGGTCGCCGTCGACCGAGCCGAAGTTGCCCTGACCATCGATCAGCGGCACGCGCATGGAGAAGTCCTGCGCCAACCGAACGAGTGCATCGTAGATCGCGAGATTTCCGTGAGGGTGGTAATCACCCATGGTGTCACCCACGACCTTCGACGACTTCATGTGCTTGCGGTTGTGCAGCAAGTTCAACTGGCGCATGGCGTAAAGTATCCGCCGGTGCACGGGCTTCAGCCCATCGCGCACGTCTGGCAGAGCACGCGAGATGATGACGCTCATTGCGTACTCGAGGTACGAGCGCCTCATCTCGTCGGTGATGTTCACTGGCCTAACGTCGTTTGGACCCTGAGCTCCGGGTCTGCCGCTTTCGTCCGACAAATGATGATGTCCCACGATTGGCGAGATGCGCGTCCAATTGGATCGAGCGTCTCGCGGTTTAAGTCAGAAGGAGAATAGCTCACGGGCACATCGAGCGGCAATCACGGCGTAAAAAACATCGCTGACTTCTCCCCATCTTTTCCCTTGAAGACCAATTGCTTAGCGTGCTCGCACCAACGGGACGCTGTGCCGCGGCTTGCTCGCGTCATGAACTCCCGCTAGACCCGGCATGCGTCGAGGTGAATTTGGCCTCGGAAAGTCGAAGAACGGCGCCGAAACCGCGGCGAGAAGCGCAGTCGAGGAACCAGTCGATGAACAAGTTCGTAGCAACATTTATGGCCGCGACGCTCGTTGCGGCCGTTCCCGCGGTAGCGGGCGACGTCTCTATTCCTGCCGACATTTTCACGAGCAGCCAGACCGAGGAGCAATACCTCGCCAGGGACAACCTCATCGGTGCCAAGGTGCACGATAAGGATGGCAAGATCATCGGTGACATCGAGGATCTTATCATCAACGATCACAACCAGGTCATTGGCGTCGTCATGGGCACCGGCGGGTTCCTCGGATTGGCCGAGAAGAAGATCGGCGTAAATCTCTCCGCCCTTCAGTTCGATGACAGCAGCGGCAAGACCGTCGTAAAGCTGCCCGAAGCCACACCGCAGGTCCTCGATGCGCTCGCCCCATATCAGCGGACGAAACCCAAGAAGTCGCTCATCGAACGCGCCAAAGAGAAGGCGCGGGAACTCACCGACAAGACAACTGCGACAACACAGGACGCCGTCGAGAAAGCCAAACCCAAACTCGAAGAAGCCAAGGAGAAGGCAATAGAGGCCTACGAAAAGGCAAAGGAAGCAGCCGAACCGGCCATTGAGAAGGCAACCGAAGCTGCGAAGGAGGCGACCGAGGCCGTCAAAGAGGCCATCGACGCTGCAAAGCAGGCGGCCGAAGAAATCACTGCGCCGGCCGAACCTGCAACTCAGGCTCC
This sequence comes from uncultured Hyphomicrobium sp., assembly GCA_964607855.1. Classification (GTDB taxonomy): domain Bacteria; phylum Pseudomonadota; class Alphaproteobacteria; order Rhizobiales; family Hyphomicrobiaceae; genus CAZSNH01. Next base: position 1,595 of record CAZSNH010000240.1, read on the forward strand.
TGCTGAAACAGCGCCCGCAGCTCCTGCGGAACCTGCTCCTGCAGCGCCGGCGGCGGCCGATCCCGCAGAGCCGGCACCTGCTGCACCTGCAGAGCCCGCGCCCGCCCCTCCCGCAGAGGAACCGGCTCCGGCCGCTCCTGCGGAGCCCGCGCCGCAGCAGTAAGTTGAAGTGCAGAAGCTTCTGGTAAAGGCCCCGCTCCGTTGCCCGAGCGGGGCCTTTGCATTTCCTGTTGCGGGCTCGACAAAGTCCGTGACATCAAGTCGAGACGTGGACCGGCCGGCTGCTGATCAAGGATGAAGGCTTTGGCACCGTTTCCCTGCAGCAAAAAGCCGGCGCATCAGATTGGGCATCATCGTCTGAGATAGAGCGAAGGAAGTAGCCAAGTGGCGGCAGGTGGCTCGAGGGGAGTGGTGCTTGTTGCTCTCGGCTGCAATCTTGCGATCGCGGCCTCGAAATTTGTTGCTTACACCTGGACCGGCTCCTCAGCCATGCTCTCGGAGGCGATCCACTCGCTCGTCGACACCTCTAACCAAGCGCTCCTCATGATTGGCATCAAGCGTTCCCAGCGGTCGCCGGATGCGCGTCATCCTTTTGGCTACTCGAAGGAGCTCTATTTCTGGAGCTTTATCGTTGCCATCATACTTTTCTCGCTCTGTGCGGGCGTCGCACTCTACGAAGGTGTTGAGAAGATCCTCGATCCCCACCCGATCGAGAATGCTTACATCAGCTACATCGTCCTCGCTGTCGCAATTGTCCTCGAGAGCTTCTCGACATGGAAGGCCATGAGCGAGTTCAATGCCCGTCGCGGCCGAGCAAATGCACTTATTGCATTGCGCCAGTCCAAGGACCCTGCACTCTTTGCCATCGTGCTCGAGGACTTGGCGGCCCTCGCCGGACTGCTCGTGGCATTGATCGGTATTTTCATTGCCGACAATTTCGGAGTGTCTGAGGCCGATGGTGTCGCCTCGATCATTATCGGGTTCATTCTCGGCGGAGTGGCGGCCTTCATGAGCACGGAAATTCGCAGTCTCATCGTCGGCGAGGCGGCGGTCCCGGCGACACGCTCGGGACTTCGCGCGCTCCTGCATGCTGAGATGGGCCCCGGGAAGCCGATCCGGTCGATCAACGAAATCCGGACCATGCATATGGGACCCGAGGATGTCCTGATGGCGGCCAGCATTGACTTTCAAAATACGGGCACTGTGAAGACTGTCGAAGAGACGACGTCACGGCTCGAACGTGCGATCCGCGCCAAATATCCTGAAATACGTCACATATTCCTTGAGGTGCAGTCTGAGGAGGCGCATGCGCGCCTTGTTAAGCTTGGCCAGCGCCCGGCACATGTCGCGGAAACCGAGGCGGGCCCAGAGAGAATTATCTCCGCACACGCGCCCGACGCGACCGAAGCAATCCCCGTGACAGCTCAACCTCCAGCCACATCGCCAGCCGCTCATCAGGGGCAAAGCCGCAAAGCGAAAAAGAGATCGAAGAAACGTGGGGCTTAATTCGACCGCCTGGAGAGAACTTCAGGAGTCCTCACATTAGAACGGGATCTCATCATCAAGCTGCTTGTCGAAACTCGCTTTTGCGGTGCCATTCTTGCCCGACGAACGTCGCGGTGCCTCGCTCGAGCCCGACCCATAGCTGTCATCATAATCGGACTGGCCGGGCTCCATCATGCCGCCAGCAGCCCCTGCCCCAGCCCGCCCGTCGAGCATCGTCAGCGAACCGTTGAAGCCCTGGAGCACAACTTCCGTTGAGTACTTTTCCGCGCCCGACTGATCTGTCCATTTGCGCGTTTGGAGACTGCCCTCGACGTAGAGCTTCGAGCCCTTCTTCACGTACTGCTCAACGACCTTGCAAAGGTTCTCGTTGAAGACGACGACGCGATGCCACTCCGTCTTCTCTTTGCGTTCACCAGTTGCTTTGTCGCGCCACGTCTCGGATGTGGCCAAGCTGATGTTGGCAATCGGACGGCCGTCCTGCGTGCGGCGGATCTCAGGATCTTTGCCGACGTTGCCGACAAGAATGACTTTGTTGACGGAACCGGCCATGCCTTCACTCCTCTTCGAAATCTCGCTGCCCTCGGGAATACGAGATGTATCCACATCCCACGATCGGCTGCATTAGGCCCGAGAGCCATCGCGTCCGACTCTTCTCAAGCTTCAACCTAGCCCGGCGCGCCGGGCACTGGCCTCCGGCCCGAGGCCTTGTCCACGCCTATTTGGCATTGGTGTTCTTTTTTTGTTCTAACCCAGAGCGGCCGTGCGGTCAAGACCACGCAAGCATGGGCGGCACACGAGCTAGCGGCTGCGCGCGATATCCGCTGCGGCTGAGAGATTCTGCATGACGCGAGGCAGCACCGTTTTCGAAGCCGGACAGCTCTCCGACTTGAGCCTGTCGTGGATCGCAACGAGATCGCCGCGGAACTGGGGCAGTTGGGCGCGTCGCGCAATACCCGTCGCGACTGCGCCGTTGCTCCAGCGCGGCCGGCACATGAAGTTTCCAAGATAATCTGTGAGGCGCGCGCCGAATGTATCGACTGGGACGGGGGGCGCAGCCGCGGGAACATTGGGCAATTGCACGGAAGCGGGCGCGGGCGCCGGGCCGGAAGCGAGACCGACCCAGCCCGCATGCGCCGGGCTCCCCGACCAACTTTGGCTCGCGGACAAGTCAAGGATCGGCGCTAAGGCGTCGCGCACCTGCGCCCGTACCTTGAGACTAGCAATTTTCTCCAACATGCCCTCTAGCCGGGCGGCATCGGCTTCGGTGAGCGGTTTGCGGTTGCGAGTCTCCAGTGCGGGCTGATGGGAGAGTTGCTG
>CAZSNH010000240.1:4427-5144 GCA_964607855.1 uncultured Hyphomicrobium sp.
AAGTCAAGGATCGGTGCTAAGGCATCGCGCACCTCCGACCGAACCTTGAGATTTGCGATCTTCTCCAACATGCCCTCGAGCCGGGCGACATCGGCTTCGCTGATGGCCCCTATCCGAAGTTCACCGAAATCAGCAAGACCTGTCGGATCGGGAGCGGGCGGTTCCGTCATCCACACTCCGGCGCCCCGCAGATCGGCGGCGGCGATCCTGGCATTCGTCATATCGGCGCCTTCGAGACGCGCATGAGCAAGGCTAGCGCCTTCGAAGTCGGTGTCCCTCAGAACCGCGCCCTGAAGTTGAGCATAGCTGAGCACAGCGCCTTGCAGGCTTGCGCTCGAAAAATCTGCAAACTGGAGCTGAGCCCCGATGAGATCGGCGCCTTGAAGGGCTGCAATAAGGAAGTTCGCACCCTGCGCCTCGACGCCGCCCATGAGATCGGCCTTTTCGAGATTGGCGCTCGCGAAGTTTGCCCCGGTGAGCCTGGAGTACGAGAGCACGGCGCCTTCGAGCTTGGCGTCCTCAAACGTGGCACCGCGGGCGTCGATCCCTGTCAGATCTGCGCCTCCGAGGCGGGCGCGGTTGAAGTTGGCCGCGCGCGCCGACGTGCACCGCGCCGCCACCCGATCACCACTCAAGAGCAGCTGGTCGCTATCCGCGCAGTGGAGAAGCGCGCCCCTGAGGTCTGTGCCGGAGAGACTTGCCGCTTGCAGATCGGCT
>CAZSNH010000241.1:0-5127 GCA_964607855.1 uncultured Hyphomicrobium sp.
TGTCTTTGTCGGCAACACGGCTTCGGCTGCTGCACGCGCGGCTTCCCCTCGCGCCTTTTCCGCGAGTTCTCTGAGCTTGGCTTGATAATCCGGCTGCACGATGCCCCCCGAGATGACCACCTTCGCCGCATCCTCGGCACTCATCTTGAGAGGAATGATGCTCTTCCTGGGCACGAAGCACACAAAACCCGTTGGCGGGACAAAGCCAGTCGGCATGAAAACGGACACGAGGTCGTTCTCGCCGCCTGGTGCTACAGAGCTGATCTCGCCAACGACATCTCCGGTGACGAAGACGATCGACCACAAACCCCTCGAGGGGAATTCGATAAGAGCAACATTCTTGAATGGCGAGGCCGCGCCACCCGTCGCCGTCACGACGGATTCGAAAATTTGCTTGAGCGCCCGGTACACGTTGCGCACGATTGGCATGCGATCGAGCATCATTTCGCCGAACGAAATGAGCGAGCGGCCAATCAAGTTTGCGGCGAGCGCGCCAATCATGATGATGGCGCCGATGGCAAACACAAGGCCGACGCCGGGCAACTCGAAACCGACCCAGTAGCCAGGATTGTACACGTCCGGAACGAACGGCGTGATCCACGCATCAACTACATTGATAAGCCAGTGAATGATGTAGATCGTGATCGTGACAGGCCCGACGACGAGGAGGCCCGTGAGAAAATAATTGCGCAGCCGCGCGCCGAGGCGGAGAGGCACCGACTGATCCTCGGTCAGCGATCCGAATGGCACTGGCTGTGCCTCGCGATGCCGCTGGGCCAGTAGCTTCCATTCGTTCAGTGAAGGCAGCTTTATCGACATGAAGGTATCGTGGTGCGGCAGGCGCCAAGCGTCAACTGCTGACTTCGCCTATCCAGCATTACGAACGTGACGCACTCGTGATGCGACTACTGTGTCACCACCAGGCTATCGAACCCCCCAGGTTTTATTGTGTTTCATAGTTTGTTCGGCTCTTTTTCATCAGCGAAAGGACCGACACGTACCCTGTAAAGTGTGCCGAAACCGCCGATGACCGCTTCGTCGACCAGCGGCTCGCGTCCACCGAGGTTTGCCCCGTACTGAGAACGAAGCCTCTGGGCAAGATCATCGGCCTCGGCGCGCGTGCGAACCGCTGCGACCTGAAGCTTGTATTTGCCTTTGAGCGTGGCGGCGGCCGGCGGCGCAGGCGCAAGAGCGCCCGTGCTGAGATTCTGGCCTTCCGGATTGACTGGTGCGGTTTTCATGGGCACAGCGGCTGTTTGAACTTGCGTCGTGTTGTTCCACGAGGTTTCAGCCATACCGTTTGGCGCAGAGGGTGTCATGACCGGCGACGAGGAGGTCAGCGGCTCGGTTGCCGCCGGGCCGGGATGTGGCGCGGGCGCTGCGTTTGCTTCGCTGGTGCTGGCGTTCGTCGTATTCGAGCCATTGAAGATATTGCCAAAGAAATTGCTGATGTTGTTTCCAGCCTGCGCAATGCTCTGCCCAGCCTGCGAAAGCAGGGATGGTTCGGCAGACGTCTCGGCCGGCACCTGAACGGGCTCGGTGGGGAGCGCCGACGAGGACGAGGCTGCACTTGGGTCCGGTGCTGAGGGGGCCGCAGATGGGACGGGTGGAGTCATGTCCACTGGGGCCGGCGCAGCGGCAACTTCGGCGGGTGCCGGCGCCGGAGAAGCGGCGCTCGGCGCTGGCGCCGGAGATTGATCGAAGGGATTGGTTTGCCAGACGGAACCGGCCGCCACCGGCTTGGCGGCCGGCGCTGCGGCGGGAGCCGCAGGGGCAACATCGAGCGCTGGCTGGGGGGCCACAGCCGGAGCAGCGGCAACCACGGGAGCGGAATTCTGCTGTTGGGGCGATGGAGAAGGCGGATTTGACTTTGCCGTACTGACCACTGCTTCCGCACGCGTATCCGCAGGCGCAACGTCCCCAAGTCCGGCTTCGCGGTATGCGCCCGAGCGTTGTTCGATCGCCGCGGCACGATCCGCATCAGATAGTCCGCCGCTCACCCAGATTGCGGTCGTGAGATCGGATATAGCCTGTGCCGGCTTGCCCAGCTTGCGATAGGCCGTACCGCGATAATAGAGAGCCTTTGCCATTTGTGGAGCAGGCAAGCCGCCGCCCGACAATGCCGCCGACAACTGGCTGACGGCTTCCGACATCTTGCCGGCCTCGAACGCCTTGGAGCCATTTTCGTAGGCACGCTGGGCCGCGGCGATCGCCTTAGCCTTAGCCTCGGCTTCCTGTTTCTTGGCGTCGGCGGCCGTAGCGGGCTTGGCCTCCGGTGGTTTTGTCTCTGCGCTTGCGGGAAGCGCAAAGAACGCGGCGGTCAACGCGAGGATGCTCGAAGCCAGCTGCCAACGAGTGAAACGTGCCATGGTCCCCTAAACCTCTCCTAGAACCCCCACTCGCCGCATGCCACACCCAAGCCAACCATCCCGCGGAGGCAATTCAGTGGCAACGACCGAATCAGGGGTCTTTCCCCTTATTCCACTGTCACGGATTTGGCGAGGTTTCTCGGCTGATCGACGTCCGTCCCCATGAAAACGGCCGTATGATAGGCAAGAAGCTGCACGGGAACAGCATAAACAAGTGGATTGGCAAACGCGTGGCCCGTAGGCGTCCGGATATGGGCCACGAGGCGGCATCCGGCTTTCTCCGGATCAGCATTCGAGATCAGAATGATCTGGCCTCCGCGCGCGGCCACTTCCTGCATATTGGACACGGTTTTGTCGAAAAGATCATCTTCGGGCGCGACCACGATCACCGGCACATTCTCGTCGATGAGGGCAATCGGTCCGTGCTTCAATTCGCCCGCGGCATAGCCTTCAGCATGGATATAGGAAATCTCCTTGAGTTTGAGTGCCCCTTCGAGCGCCAGCGGATAATTGATGCCGCGGCCCAGATAGAGCACGTCGCGTGCCTTCGAGAGATATTGAGCAAGATGCTCGAACTGCACCTCTTCACGCAGCATCGTCGAAATGAGACGCGGCACCTCGGTCAGCGCCTTCACAAGCTCGGCTTCTTTTTCCTCGCTGATCGTCCCGCGTGCGCGCCCGAGCGCAATTGCAAGGCATGCGAGGGCAGCGAGCTGACACGTGAAGGCTTTGGTTGACGCAACTCCGATCTCGGGTCCAGCAAGAGTGGGAAGCGCAGCATCTGATTCTCGCGCAATCGTCGAAGTGCGCACGTTTACGATCGAGGCGATACGCTGGCCGCCCGCCTTGCAGTAGCGAAGCGTCGCCAAGGTGTCCGCGGTCTCGCCTGATTGAGAGACGAAGACAGCGAGCCCATCTTCCACAAGTGGAGCTTCCCGGTAACGGAACTCGGAGGCGATATCGATCTCGACCGGAATGCGTGCGTAACGTTCAATCCAATACTTCGCAACGAGGCCGGCGTAATAAGCCGTGCCGCATGCCGAAATCGTCACTCGGGAAATCTTCGCTAGATCCACACCGAGATCCGGGAACATCACCTTGCCAGATCCCATATCCAGGTAATTGGCAAGCGTGTGCGAAATCACTTCCGGCTGCTCGTGGATTTCTTTCGCCATGAAGTGGCGGTGGTTGCCCTTATCCACCAGCAGCGAACTTGCCACCGACTTGATCTTGGGGCGGCTCACCGTGTGTCCTGCCCTGTCGTGAATCTCGACGCCTGAGCGGCGAAGGATCGCCCAATCCCCCTCCTCGAGATAAGTGATCTCATCGGTGAACGGGGCGAGCGCGATGGCGTCCGAACCCATATACATTTCGTCGCGTCCATAGCCGATGGCGAGCGGGCTGCCCTGGCGGGCTGCGATCATGAGGTCGTCGTGACCTGCGAAAATGATGCCGAGCGCGAATGCCCCCTGCAAGCGGCCAAGAGCTGCTTCGACAGCAGCAATCGGCTCACGCCCCTTATCCATCTCATCCGTGATGAGGTGAACGACGGCCTCGGTGTCCGTATCCGTCTCAAACTTGTGGCCCTTCGCGGAAAGTTCGGCCTTCAGATCGCGATAATTCTCGATGATGCCGTTGTGAACGACGGAGACTCTAGGGCTCATATGGGGGTGAGCATTGCGCTCCGTCGGCCGGCCGTGAGTGGCCCAGCGCGTATGACCGATGCCAGTGCGCCCGTTCAAGGGCTCCGTAATGAGACGGCCCTCGAGATTCCTGAGCTTCCCCTCGGCGCGACGGCGCTCCAGGTGCCCGTTCTCGACAGTTGCGATGCCGGCCGAATCGTAACCCCGATACTCGAGCCGGCGCAAGGCATCGATGAGGTTGGTCGCAACCGGTTTCGATCCCAAGATTCCAACAATCCCACACATCGCTCAGCTATCTACTCCTGCCGGGTAGAACCCGTCCACTTTCCATCTAAGTGACGCGGTTCAATTCCTCAATTCAAACTGTGTGTCCCAATCTTCCGAGCGGCGTCTCAACCGCCACGGGCCTTTCTCTTAGCCATGAGTGCGCGGAACTTTGCGGCCCATTCAGGCCGCTCCTCCTGGTTCGCGCGTTCGAGCGCAAGCGAATCCTTGCCGACATCCTTGGTGATGACCGATCCCGAGCCGACGTAAGCGCCTTCTCCGATCTTGACCGGGGCGACGAGTGCCGAATTGGAGCCGATGAATGCGCCCGCCCCGATCTCGGTCTTGTGTTTGAAGAAGCCGTCATAGTTGCAGAAGATCGTGCCCGCACCGATATTCGCATTGGCCCCGATTGAACCGTCGCCGAGGTAGGAAAGGTGGTTGGCCTTGGCGCCCGACTCAACTTTGGTGTTCTTCACTTCGACGAAATTCCCGATGTGAACATCCGCGCCGAGATCAGCCCCGGGTCTCAGCCTTGCGAAGGGTCCGATGCGAGCCCCCTTGCCGATGGTCGCCCCTTCGATATGGCAATACGCCTTGATCTCTGCCCCATCCTCGACCTTCACGCCCGGTCCGAAAAACACGTTCGGTTCAATGGTGACGTCACGCCCGATCACCGTGTCGTAGCTAAGCCAGACCGTCTCCGGAGCAATGAGCGTTGCGCCTTCCGCCATAATGCGGGCGCGAGCCCTTTTTTGCCAGATCGCTTCGGCGGCAGCGAGCTGATCGCGAGCGTTGACTCCGAGAACTTCCTCTTCCGCGCACTCGACGAGGCCAATCTTGAAACCCTT
>CAZSNH010000242.1:0-1006 GCA_964607855.1 uncultured Hyphomicrobium sp.
AGATGGGGCTCTCGCAGCAGGGCTACCACTTCCTCGGCGGAATAATGAAACACGCCGAAGCGCTCGCCGCGATTACCAATCCCACTGTCAACTCCTACAAGCGCATCAATGCGCCGCGCACGCTCTCAGGTGCGACGTGGAGCCCCAACACGGTGACTTGGACCGGCAATAACCGCACGCACATGGTTCGCGTGCCGGGTAAGGGGCGCTTCGAGCTGCGGCTGCCGGATGGTGCGGCCAATCCCTATCTGTTGCAGGCGGTGATCATCGCCGCCGGAATCGACGGCATTGCGCGTAAGTCACATCCGGGCAAACGTTACGATATCGATATGTACCAGTTCGGTCACACGGTAACTGACGCGCCGAAGCTGCCGCTCAACTTGCTCGATGCCCTGCGAAATTTCGACAAGGACACCGATCTCAAGAATACCCTCGGTAGCGAATTCTCTTCCGCCTATCTCAAGCTAAAGAATAACGAGTGGAACTCGTATGCATCCCATTTCACGCAGTGGGAGCGCGAGAACACCCTCGATGTCTAGAGCCACGAGAGTGGCTGACTTCACGAACCCCCGCGATGATCTCGCGGGGGTTTTTTCGCAGCGGTGCGCCGCTCCCCTTTCGACGGGCCTCTAGCTCACGGAGGAGTCTCGACGCCGAGACGCTGCAGGGCTTGGCGCGGCTTGAGCTGCATACCATTGAGCCTTATTGCGGCCGAATAGCTTTCGATGGCAAGCTTGCGGTCGCCCCAACGCTCGGCAGCCTCAGCCCTGGCAATCAGAGCCGGAACGTTGTTGGGATCGATGGCGAGGGCGGCTGCGAAGTTTTTTTGCGCTTCGTCCTTCTTGCCGAGATGCTCGTAGGAGCTGGCGAGACCGGTTAGCGCTTCCACGCTCTTGGCATTGATCTCCAACGCACGCGTGAACGCAGCGAGAGATTGCTCGTAATGGTGTGCCAGATACAAATTCGATCCATGTCCCAAGTGGGCCGCGAGATCGTCGGGCTTCAG
>CAZSNH010000242.1:1016-5123 GCA_964607855.1 uncultured Hyphomicrobium sp.
TCAGCTTCACGATCTCGGCAAAGTCGGCTGCTGCCTTATCATACTGACCCGAATGGCGATAGGCTTCCGCTCGCCCGAGCAGCGCCACCAGGTTGTCGGGCTCTGACTTAAGCACATCTGAGTAATCGATTGCCGCTTCGGCCATGTCCCAGAGATTGAACCACGCCGTGGCGCGAAGCATGACCACGCGAACGCGCTGAGCTTTGCCCAGATTGCCTGTGCGCAGGAGCCGGGAGCACGCCTGCACCGCAGCATGGGCCTGATCCTGCTGCTCGCAGAGCTTGGCGTCGTCTTCTTCGGCACTCGCGGGGGAAGCGAACTGCATCATCGCGACCATCGCAAGTGCGGCGAGGTGCCCGAGGGCAAGCTTCTCAAAGGGGCTATGCGTGATGGCGGCGGCCATTGACGGCTTTTCTCTGCATTTTTGCGGTAGAACAGTGCCAGCATATTGGCTGCGTATCAACCCGTATCAAGCCACACGGCCGACCAAATCCCACTTGGATGGCGGCAATGAAGTGCGAACGCGCAACTCAACTAAGTTCGCTCAATCTGTCTGATGGGTTCTGATGGCTTCAAATAAAGACGAAATCGCCCGCATCCAGACTACCGATAGCAACATTGCGAAGTGTCAAATGATTGCTGGCATCAGCGATGATGAGAACGTTGGTGCCGATCTGGTGGCTGGCCGCCATAACGCCAGCAAAGTCCGCAAAGATGCTGTTTTCAAAAGCTATCACATCGGTGCTGGTGGCGCCCCCTTTGAAGTCAGTGACTGTATCCTGGCCGAATCCCAGACCAAAAACAAAGGTGTCGCCCCCCGAGCCGCCGCTCAGGATGTCATTGCCTTCTCCTCCTACAAGGCGATCGTTGCCGCTGCCCCCGCGCAGGTCATCGGCAAACCGAGTTCCCCTAAGAGAATCGTCTCCGTTCCCGCCATTGATAAAGAGAAGTCCAGAAGCGGATTCTAGACCGGAGAAATCGAGATGGTTGCCCCCCGCAGTACCGTTGACGCCGCGCCCGTTTCCAGTCCAAACCTCGATAGACGCGCTCATTGCACTGAAAGCGTTGAACGTAGCCGGACCAGGCCCCAGGATGCTCAAAGTGTCTGTGCCGCCGCCACCATTGATGGCATCCCACAGCGCATGTGATCCCGAGACGACGAATACATCATCTCCCGCCCCACCATTCAGCACATCGAAGCCGGCCCCGCCCGTCAGGACATCATTGCCCTCGCCGCCTTCGAGACAATCATTGCCATTGCCGCCCTTGAGATCATCGCGGCCTGCGTCTCCGTAAAGGCAATCGTTGCCGTTGCCCCCCAAGAGACTGTCGTCGCCTTCAAGTCCCCAAATTTGATCATTTCCAGCTAGCCCAGATACGAAATCGGCTTCCGATGTCGTGTTGTCTTGGCCCGCCGGGGCGTTAATTGCATCGACGATGTCGTCGTACCGCGTACCAACGATATATCCCCCTGCTGCATCGAGGACGGTGAGGTTGAGTGTTCGACTGAATGAGAGTTGGCCGGGGTCTATCGCTGTAATCGTAAGCGCAACGCTCTGCTCGGTCTCATAATCAATTGCCACACCGGTGGCGAGCCTCAGCACGTAGGCACCAGCTGAGCCAACAACGATGAAGCGCGAATCGGACAGCGTGAAACTGAACGACGAATCCCCGTTCGGATCGCCAACGCTGATGTTCGCGACGGTGGCACCCGCCAAGTCCTCTTCCACGGAATAATCAGAGAGCACCACCGCATTCGGAGCTTCATTGGGTGGGGGCGGAGCAAAATAGAAATCGGCTTCGGTAAGACCGTTCAATTGCACATTCTGCAACGTGAGAGAGAGCCCAGTCCCAAAGGTGAGGACAGCATTTCCACCTGTCTGCGTTCCAACCGCGAGCACATCCGCCAAGGTGTCGAACCCCGTCAGCCCCAACAGCTCGATTTGATCGAGCGTCCCGCCGGCCACAAAGTCAGTGATGATATCGGCCCCGTATCCCGCCCCAAACAGGAACACATCGTTGCCGCCGCCGCCCATTAAGACGTCCAAACCGGACCTTCCGTCCAATCTGTTGTCCGCAGCATTGCCAGAGAGCGTATCGTTGCCGCTACCGCCTATGACGTTTTCAACAAGTGACCGCGGATCATCCTGATAAAGATAGGCGTTGTAGACGTTTCCCTGTGCATAATGACCATTGCCGAGATTGGCGAGCTGCGTGGTCGATGCGATCGATGCGGCCCCAGGGCTGAGATCGACCGTCACTCCACCCGTATAGGCGGAGAAATCATAGGTGTCGTTTCCGCCGCCGTCCCAAATTGTCATGAAGATGCGGTTGGCACCCGGCGCGCCCTGGCCGACCCCGTTTATCGAGAGCTCCCCCGTTGACGGATTCCAGGAGTATCTGCTGTCCCCGCTCTGAGTTGTGAAATCCGCTCCATACATTTCCTGTAGGGCGCGAATGTCATCCCTCATGTAGGTCGTGGGGTAGTCGTACTTTCCGTTGGTGTAAACTGGCCAGGTAGACCCCACGTAACTGTTGTAACTCATGACCGTATACTCGAGCCCATCGTGGGCCGCAGATACGGACGTGTTGGCGACGCCGCCATCGTCATGACTGTGCTTCAGTCCGAGCGCATGACCTAGCTCATGAATATGCGTGTAATAGTAGTAGCTACCGAGTACCGGGCTCCTAAAGCTAGAATTGGTGCCAAACCAGACATCTCCGCCTTCATTCTCCCCTGGGTAGTAGGCAAAGGCTGTCGGATCGCCTTCGGAAGATTGCGCGATCCTTATGTCGGCTGCACCTGTCCCGGCATACGCGATATCGAGGTTCGTGTAGCCGGCAACAAGAGACAAGATCGCGTGCACAGCCTGCTGCTGTTGCGTTGAGACTTGCGCAAAGCCGGCAGCCGTCGGCTCTCCATAGCCATAGTACGAAGGGTAATCGCTCGCCGAATCCGGAAAGCTGTAGGTGAGCGCGCCAACCCACTTCACGCCGGATAAGAGCCCGTCGATATCCTGAACACCAGTTGCGTAGGTACTCTCAACTGTCGCCATAACCCAATATCCCGGTACCTGTGGTGCCGGCACTTCGTTTGGTCACTTCGGCACCCACCGGATCCGGCCTCCAACAAAACCGGATTCGGCTTCGCAACGCGCCTTGCTGCGGGGAAATGAGATCAACAGAGAAATTTTGCATCACAGTTGAATTAACTCGGCAAATTGCGAGCTAATTCGATGTCAATTGCATTTATCAACAATGTCTGCTTTTTGGGAGCAACGGTAATTTATATGAATTTTATATAATTTTAGCTTCGCACCCTGCAAAGCGCACGAGTGTAATCTCGTGCAAAACATCCCATCAGGAACTGCAAGAGCAGGCGCCAAGTTGGAATCTAGCCCAGGGGACTTACTCCATCTCCGGTGTACGCTTGTGTGCACACGTTCGGACCGCGTCCTACAGGCCAGCCCACCCTTCGAGGGGCCTGGCGCCAAAACTGACATGGAGTCGGGAGCGATTGCTCTCGATCCTCCCTGCTTCGATCCGGGTCCGTGCTTCGGCCCTTGATTAGGAATCACCGCCCGTTGAGACACCCCTGCCGTTGGCGGCTAGGGCATGACCCGTAGAGAGAGGAACGAGACCAAGCGAGCTCGCGCCCACTCCAACCCGCCTTGCGAATAATGTTCATAGCACCGTTCCGGTTCCTGCGAATCACTATGCCGGTTTGCAACAGCGGCACAAAAAACCGTTTAAGAAGAGTGTCTCACACCCTGAAAGTTGGGCCTAGAGGCACAGAAGCACTCGACGTTCCCGCGCGAATCACAGTTCAGTCATCCCAAAGACGCCAGATCGACTGCCTCATGGGCAGGTATCTGCTTTTTGAAGCGTTTTTAGAAACGGGGGACACCACCATGAGAAGTCTACTGTCGATTTGGACTGGCTTGATCGCGCTGATGCTGGGTGCAACCGGCGTCTGGGCGGATGGAAGCCTGAAGGACGGTCCGGCCCCCATTGCTGAGGCGCGGGCCTGCGGAACTGGCCCCTTTGCCGGCCTCTATGTCGGAGGCGCACTAGGCTACGGAAAGCATGACGCTGATTTCAACGACG
>CAZSNH010000243.1:0-723 GCA_964607855.1 uncultured Hyphomicrobium sp.
GGCAATCTTCTCTACAGGACCGATACCGTCGATCTTCGCTCTCAGAATGGCGTTCGCGAGTGCGCTTGCGTTGATGAAGTGCATGTAATCGCGCCCATGCACGGAGCAGTGCGCGCAACCGGAGAGTTGTGAGGGTTGAACGCCCGCCCGCTTCAAGGCAACGCCCATGCGGATCGCGCACTGATTGGCGAACACCGGATATCCTTTTTGGATAACCTTACCCTCGAGATTGGTAAGCTCGTGCGGCGCGATGCAGGGTGTCTGCACACTCTCGTTAATGGGGTGTCCGCGCCAGAGATCTTTGAACTCAATCACTCCGATCCTCCCCTTGCACCCTAACTCTGAGGGCCAGCTAGAGCCATTGTCCAATCGGCTTCGTCACTATAGAGCGCATGGAGCTTGCTTGAAAAGGGCATGTTTCCTGCGCCCCAAAAATGTGCGCCCCGTGCGCCCGCCCCGCACTTGAAATCATTCTCAAATACTTTGAGTTCCGGGGCGATAACACCTTTTCAGGATCAGCATGTCCCCCTGAATTTTTGTTTGGCGCGAATTTCAATGGCGTCAGTTTTCGCTCGACGGCGGCTCGATCTTCTAGTCGGCGCGTTTGGCACGCAACTTCGCCCAATAGTCGAGGCGCTTTTTGATCTCGCGCTCGAAGCCACGCTCGGGCGGATCATAATATTGCGGCCGCTTCTTCATCTCGTCCGGAAAATAGTTTTGTCC
>CAZSNH010000243.1:733-5120 GCA_964607855.1 uncultured Hyphomicrobium sp.
GGCCAACTACACCGTGGAGACCGTCCGCCAGTGCAAGCCGGCGTGCAAGGCCGCCTTGCAGCTGCGCTTTAACCTGCGCCAGGAGGCGCGCACACCCTTGTTCGGCGTGGTGGCCCGGCTGGTGGAACAGAAAGGCATCGGGCTGATCGTGATCATAAACATAGCCTTCGCCGTAGCCTTCCTCCTCCATGAGCTTGGTCGGCGCATTGAGGCTGATCTTGGGCGGCGAAAGCGACCCATGCTCCTTGGCCGCCCGCATCGCCGCCTTGTAGGCCACATAATTGGCGTTCGACTTCGGTGCGGTGGCGAGATAGAGAGTAGCTTCCGCCAGAGCCAATTCGCCCTCGGGTGAACCCAGGAAGTCGAAAGCCTCCTTGGCGGCATTTGCGATGAGGAGCGCCTGCGGATCAGCAAGACCGATGTCCTCGACCGCCATTCTCACGAGCCGGCGAGCGATGAAAAGGCGGTCCTCGCCGCCCTCCAGCATGCGTGCAAGCCAATAGAGCGCGGCATCCGGGTCCGAGCCGCGCACGCTCTTATGGAGCGCCGAAATGAGGTTGTAGTGTCCATCCCGGCCTTTGTCGTACAACGGCGCGCGCCGCTGCACGAGCTTGACCAGGGCCTCGCGATCGATTGGCTTAGCGCCCTTCGCTACGGCCGCAAACACGTCTTCTGCAAGATTGAGTACGGCCCGGCCATCGCCGTCTGCCATCACTTTCAATGCCTCGCGCGCATCGGAGCTGAGCCCGAGCAGCCGGCCTTCCTCGCGCTCCGCGCGCCCAAGAAGATTTTCGAGCGCCTCATCATCGAGGCGCCTCAGGGTCAAGACGCTGGCTCGCGAAAGAAGAGCAGCATTAAGCTCGAACGACGGATTTTCTGTCGTTGCGCCGACGAGGGTGATTGTGCCGTCCTCCATGTGCGGCAGAAAGCTGTCCTGCTGGCTACGATTGAAGCGATGAATTTCATCGATGAAGAGCAGCGTTCCCCTCCCCTGCTCGCGCACGGCCTTGGCCCGGTCGAAGGCCTTGCGAAGCTCGGCAACGCCCGAGAAGATCGCCGACAGCTGCACGAACTCGAGCTTCGTCTCGTGTGCCAGGAGGCGGGCAATGGTTGTCTTCCCGCTCCCTGGCGGTCCCCACAGAATGAGGCTCGGCAGCCGCCCGCCTTTCAGCATGCGTGTCAACGTTCCCTCAGGACCAACCAAGTGATCCTGGCCCGTCACCTCGGACAGCGTCTTGGGACGGAGCCGGTCGGCCAGCGGACGGGGAGCCTCCTTGTCGAGACCGGCGGCGGAGAAAAGGTTCGTCATGGCCGCTCCTTATAGCCTCCTGCCGGATGGTATCCAACCTGCCGGAAGAAGTCATGAGCACCGGTTCGATGAGCCCACTTGGACCTCATCGGTCCCGATGTGAATCCGAATTCGGCGGGCAATAGCCCTGAACCCTGATGTCGTGGCCAATGAACCGACAGAGCTCGTACTTGAGGCTCGCACTTTTTCTGACGTCACTGCCTGAAACCCGGCTGCCATATTGGCGCGCGACGTCGGCCAAGTACTCATCTTGGCAGTAGGGTGTCCCGATCACCTCGCCTTTCACTTTTTGATATCCGCCCTTGCAAACGATGCGGCCGCCGGCTTCGGCTGTGGAGCCCACCACGGCTGCCGCGAAAATGGCTACGAAAAGTGCTTTCTGCATGGGCGCCTCCATGCTTGGCGAAAGATCTCTGGCCGGTGTTCAGCCGGCGCCCAGTCTATAGCCTTCTCCATTGGGAAGTGACTGCTGAATGCAACCCGTTCTCACGAGCCTTGTGTCAGGCAGCTCTTCATTCCCGAGGCCAGGCCCCTCATGAGTTCGAAATAGGCGTTGGGGCCTTCGGCGACCATGGTGCCTTCTGGGTCGAGAATGCCCGACCGAGCGTTGGTACCCTCAATGACGTTTGCGACGAGACCTGGCGAGAAATTCGGTTCGGCAAAGACACACGCTGCCGACAGCCGGGCGAGCTTCGCTCGGATCTGGGAGAGACGCTTCGCCGAGGGTTGAACCTCTGGCGAGACGGTGATCGAGCCGACCGCTTCGAGGTCGAAGCGGCGTTCAAAGTACTGATAGGCATCGTGAAAGACCACGAAAGGTTTGCCAGCAACAGGCTTCAGCGCTTCACGGATTTCGACGTCGAGGGCGTCGAGATCGGCAAGGAGCTTTACCGTGTTGGCCTTGAGTTTCTCGGCGTGCTCCGGGGCAATCTCGACGAGAACCCGCACCATGGCCTCGACCATCGCCTTGGCATTTTCGGTGTCGAGCCAGACGTGCCCGTCGCGGCTGGCACCTTCTTCGTGATCGTCATGGTCCTCGTGGCCGTGATCGTGATCAGCATCATCCCGATTGGCGTGGGCATGGGCTTCAAACGTATCGCCGATCCTCTTATCCAGAAGCTTCATGCCCTCGGCCTCCGCAAGCGTGATGACGCGCACGCTCTTGGGCAACCCGCTGATGATTTTTTCGCTGAAAGGCTCGATCGACGGCGAAATCCGAAAGAATACGTCCGCACCGTTTATCTGGCGCGCATCCGAAGGCCGCATGGCATAGTTGTGGGGCGAAGCGCTGCCCCTCACAAGGAGAACGGGCGTCCCGACGCCGTCCATTATGCGCATCAGGAGCGAATGGATGGGCTTGATCGTCGCTACGACGCGTGGCTCCGCGTGTGCGGGGGCGGTCTGACACCCAATGACGGCTGCAATAGCCATCCAGAGCGCACGGCCTGGCTTCGCCGAAGCGAGGAACCTGTTGAACATGTTGAGTAGCATCCCAGTTCTTGAACCAGCGTTATGTCCTATCGCAAAAGAGCAAAGGCGAACAATGTAACAATTGTGTGATGTGGCACACCTCGCCGCCATGGTCATTGCCATGTTCCTGCTCTATGTTTTGCCTAAATTTTTGAAAACATGAACGGCGGCTCGGGCCGCCCCGGACATTGGGGATCTCAGCTCACACATGATGAGGTCAGGCATGATGGAACGTCGTCGTTCGATGTGGGTAATGGGAAGTGGCGTATGGGCCGCGATTGCGAGCCTTTGCGTCACAGCGAGCTCCCCCGCCGATGCCCACCCCCACGTCTGGGTTTCCGTGCAGACGACAGTCAATTATGACAGGGCGACAATCACAGGGCTTACGCATCGCTGGACATTCGACGACATGTACACGGCAATGGCTGTTCAGGGTCTCGATACCAACGGCGACGGCATTTATTCGAAAGAGGAACTCGCTGAGCTCGCCAAGGTGAACATGGAGGGCTTGAAGGAGTTTTCCTACTTCACTTTCGCCAAGCTCGGCTCGCAGGACCTCAAATTTGGCGAGCCCGTCAACGCCTGGCTCGAGCACAAGGATAACGTGCTCTCCCTCTATTTCACCATGCCGCTTGAAACCCCGGTTCTCGCCGAAGCCGAAGGGTTCAATTTTGCGGTTTACGACGAGAGCTTCTTTATCGCCTTCGATCTCGCCAAGGACACGCCAGTAAGATTGAGCGAAGGCGCTCCCGAAGGCTGTACGGCCCAAATCGGGGGAAGCGAGAAGGACCTTGAAGAGCTGCAGCGCCTGAACGATGCCTTCGGCGGTCAGTTGACGGCCGGAAACGCCAATCAGGGCATGGGCTTCGGCTACGCGCAAACCGTCAACGTCGGCTGCAAAAAATCATGATAGCAAGACTGCTTCGGCTGACGGCTGTGATTTGCTCATTCGTCTTGGTCCCGGTCGCGGTGCTCGCCCAATCGCAGCCGAAGCCCTCGCCCTTTGCGCTCCCACAGACCGCCCCGGGGGCGCAAATCGTTCCCACGACGGCAGCGCAAGAGGGTGCCTTCAACCGGCTTTGGATTTGGGTTATCGGTCAGCAGCAGAAGCTGCATCGCGAGATGGCGGCCGCCGTACGCGATCTCAAAGCAGCCGGCACCGTCGCTGCGGCGTCCGTGCTGGCCTTCATCAGTTTCATGTACGGGGTTCTTCACGCTGCCGGACCGGGCCACGGAAAGGCGGTCATTTCCTCCTACGTTCTGGCGAACGAACGCACTGTCCGGCGCGGCGTCTTTCTCTCGTTCCTGGCGGCCTTGATCCAGGCTCTCTCTGCCATTGCCATCGTCGGAATATTGGCGATTGCCCTCAACGCAACGAGCCTCTCCATCAAGGCCACCGAAAACTGGATCGAGACGTTGAGCTGGGCGCTTGTCGCAGCCATTGGCGCCTGGATGTTGACGGGACAAATAAAGCGGCTTCTCGCCCATATGGCCGAGAAGCCGGTGGACCACGCGCACGTCCACAATTCTCATGATGACCGTGACCACCATCAAAACCACGGTCACGTGTATACTCATGACACCTGCTGCGCCGATCACTGGGCTGGG
>CAZSNH010000244.1:0-5120 GCA_964607855.1 uncultured Hyphomicrobium sp.
CACGACGAGGTCGACATCTGCCATCATCGCTTTGCGAGCCATGGCATCCTTGCGCTTTTCCGGCGCGATGCTCCTCACCTCGATCGCCGGCAGCGCAGCCAGACGCTCGCGGATCTCGAGGCCTGTCGTTCCGGCCTCTCCGTCGATGAAAACCGCGGGGGACTTTGCCTTAACCTTTGGTGTCGTGACCATAAACGGGCTTCCTCGTTCGCAGTCGGGCCGACCTAAGTCGGGGAGCACCAAGGTGTCAATGGCTCACTTCGCTTTAGGTGCCCCCGCCAATACCAAGCCGGTGCTTGATGCCCTCCAACAAGGTTTCGGAGCAGCCGAAGTTATAGGCTTTGCAGGCCACTTCGTGCGAGCCGGCATAAATCATTTCGAAGGCGACCCAGACGATGATGAGAAGGCCGATCCAGGCAATCCACGGATACTTGACGAGCAGTTTGGCAATAAAGTTCGAAGCGACCGCCATGAGAATGATCGAGACCGCAAGACCGATGAAGAGTACGAGCGGCTCTCCTTTGGCGGCGCCCGCGACCGCAAGCACGTTGTCGAGCGACATCGAGAGGTCGGCAAGCGCGATCTGGAAAACGGCAGCACCAAAGGTGAGCTGGTTCTCGGGGCTCGGTGCTGCGATGGCGCCCGATTCGACGTCTTCGGGCGCGTGGCCGTTCCCAAGCGTGATCTGACGATACATCTTCCAGCACACCCAAAGCAGCAGGATGCCGCCGGCGAGGGTGAGGCCGACGATGGCCAGAAGCTGTGTCGTTACGCCTGCGAAAAGCACGCGCATGACCACGGCTGCTGCGATGCCCCAGAAGATGACCCTATTACGGTACTCGGGAGCGACGCGCGAAGCTGCCAGTCCGACGACGATGGCATTGTCGCCGGCAAGCGTTATGTCGATCATGATGATGTTGATGAGGGCGACCCAGTGCGTCCGGTACCACTCGGGCGAAAAAAGATTGCCGATCGAGTTCAATACGTCGGTCGTAAGCCACTCCATCGTCGGGTCCCCCATCGATCGTCGAAATTAAGAAAGTTGTGCTGAGCCAATAATGCGAATTGAGGTCATGGCCTATGTGGCATCGCGGCGGGGCCTCGACAACCCTCTCATCGCCAGAAACACAGCAGCCCGCCAATTGATGGCGGGCTGTTGAATAGGTGGAATTTTTCGTAACGAATACTAGCGCTTCGAGAACTGGAAGCTGCGGCGAGCCTTGACCCGGCCGTATTTCTTGCGCTCAACCACGCGGCTGTCGCGCGTGAGGAAGCCGCCCTTTTTGAGGACGCCGCGCAGCTCCGGCTCGAAATAGGTGAGGGCTTTAGAGATGCCATGGCGAACGGCACCTGCTTGGCCCGAAAGCCCGCCGCCGGTAACCGTCACGGCGATGTCGTATTGGGTTGCGCGGTTAGCAGCATTGAGAGGTTGCTGGAGGAGCATCTGAAGCACGGGGCGCGCGAAGTACTTCTTGAAGTCCTTGTCATTGACGAGGATCTGACCCTTGCCCGGCTTGATCCATACGCGGGCGACAGCATCCTTGCGCTTGCCAGTTGCGTATGCGCGTCCATGTTTATCAAGCTTCTGCACGTGCACGGGTGGTGAAGCCGCTGCCGCGGGGGTGGAACCCTTGAGGCTCGCGAGATCGCCGAGCGTCTTTGTCTGCTCTGCCATGATTAGACCCTCACATTCTTGCGATTGAGTTTGGCGACATCGAGCGTTGTTGGGCTCTGCGCGGCATGGGGATGGTCTGCACCTTTGTAGATGCGCAGGTTGCGCATCAGTTGGCGTTGCAGCGGGCCGCGGCGAAGCATGCGCTGTACGGCGAGTTCGATGACGCGCTCGGGGAACTTGCCTTCGAGAATGCGCCGGGGCGTCGTCGTCTTGATCCCGCCGGGATAGCCCGTGTGGCGGTGATACTGCTTGTCTTCGCGCTTGCTACCCGTGAGGGCGACTTTCTCGGCATTCACCACGATGACATTGTCACCGCAGTCAACGTGGGGCGTGTAAATGGCTTTGTGTTTGCCCTTGAGGCGCGTGGCGATGAGGGCGGCGAGACGGCCGACGACGAGCCCGTCTGCGTCGATAACGACCCACTTCTTGTCCACTTCGCCTGCTTTGGCGACGTACGTTTTCATTGGGCAGCGCTCCTGCCTGTAGAGTTGGGGAAAGCGCCGGCGCTGCCCATCGTGGCATCACCAGCGCGGCTTTGAAAAAAGCAGCAATTCGCGCTGCCTCGGTGGCCTCAATACGCAGATGAGGCGGCGTCGTCAATTCATAAAACAAGAGCAGCTTCTTTATTTCGAAAAATCAGATAGTTGTATTATATGGTAATATAATCCCATATATATGGTAATATATTACCATACTGGCGCATGCTGGTGGGGTTCGCCCGGCTGCGATGCGGGATCCGTGGTGGATCGGCCAACGCCGACTTGCTGATAACCCTGCTCGGGGATAGACGAAAGTGGCCCCGATCCTCTTTGGACCGATCGGGGCTGTGGCGCCTTCACAGAACCGTCGCAGTCTTGGCTTCGAATCCGGAGCATAACCGGGGAAGCGGTCCATGCTCTCGGAGGAGAACCCATATGCGGCACGTGTTTCGTAATTTCACGGCTGTTCTGGTCGCCTGTTTAATCGTGTTTGCTGCCCCGGTCCTGGCGCAGGAGATCAAGCAGATTCAGCTCAGCGACAAGCAGGTCGAGAGCTTCATCGCCGCACAGAAAGACTTTGCTCCGCTCGCGAGCAAACTTCTCGAGGGCGGGGAACAGCCGAGTGAGACACTGCTCGCCGAGCTGGAGGCGGTTGCGAAGAAACATGGTTTTGCATCTTTTGCCGAGTATGAAGATGTCGGCGCCAACATCTCGATCGTGCTCGAGGGCCTTGATCGCAAGTCCGGCGAGTATGTGGATCCCGTCGAGAAGATGAAGAAGGAGCTTGAGGACATCAAAGCCGATACCTCAATTCCTGAAGAAGACAAGAAACTTGCCATTGAAGATCTCAATCTCGAAATTGCCGCCGCTCAACCTTTGAAGTTCAAGGAGAACGTCGAGGTTGTGAAGAAGCATCGCGACGCCATCGAGAAGCTCATCCCAGAGGAGGGTGAGGTTCCTGCCGAGGGACAGGCTCCGCCCCAGGCGGCTCCCTGATGCCCGGGCCCGAATCGAGCCCACGCAAGGCGCAAAGCTCAGTCGCGGCAGGCAGCGGTGATAAGATCGTGCTTCTGACCCGCTCGGTTCCGGGCGTTGCTGTTGTGACCATGAACAGGCCGGACGCGCGAAATGCGCTGTCAGTTGCGCTCATGGAGGAACTGCATGAGGTGATCCGGTCGCTGGGCGCCGATCGCAGCGTGGCGGCCATCGTGCTTGCCGGCAACGGTCCGGCGTTCTGTTCCGGGCATGATCTCAAGGAGCTCACGCATCATCGCGCGGATGCCGATGGCGGGCGCGCGTTTTTCGCCGAGACGATGCGGCTCTGTTCGAGGCTGATGCAGGCCATCGTCCGCTGTCCGAAGCCGGTGATTGGTGCCGTTCACGGAACCGCAACTGCCGCCGGATGTCAGCTCGTCGCGACCTGCGATCTGGCGGTGGCCTCGGAAGCAGCCAAGTTCTGCACGCCGGGCGTCAACATCGGTCTTTTCTGCTCGACGCCGATGGTCGCCTTGTCGCGCAATGTTCCCCGCAAGCGCGCCATGGAAATGTTGCTTCTGGGCGAGCTACTGCCGGCGTCTGAGGCGGTAGACTATGGCCTCATCAACCGCGCGGTCCCACATGAGCGCGTCATGGATGAAGCATTGAGCATGGCCAAACGCATTGCCGAAAAATCGCCCGCCACCGTTGCGGTCGGCAAGGAGGCCTTCTACCGTCAGATCGAGAGCCCTCTCTCAGAAGCTTACGACTATGCGACGCAGGTGATGGTCGAGAACATGATGTTGAAGGATGCCGCGGAAGGCATCGAGGCCTTTCTTGAAAAGCGCAAGCCGGATTGGAAGGGCTGCTGATTGATGGCGCCGCGCGTGTCGTTCGTGACCCTGGGCGTTGGCGATCTCGAGCGCTCGCGCACGTTTTATGAAACACTCGGCTTCAAGGCGTCGGCAGCTTCCAATCCCCATGTGACGTTCTTCGATGCGGGCGGGGTTGTGCTTGCCCTCTTTGGGCGCGGCGCACTCGCTGAGGATGCCGGACTTCGCGACAGTCACCCCGGATTCTCAGGTGTCGCTTTAGCCTACAACCTAGCTGGAGAATCCGACGTAGATCAGTTTCTAGTCGAAGCCGTGGCTGCCGGCGGTCAACTCGTCAAGGCCGGACAGGACACCTTCTGGGGCGGCTACTCCGGCTATTTTTCCGATCCCGATGGGCACCTTTGGGAAGTCGCCTACAATCCGTTCTTCCCGCTCGATGATGAGGGGCGGGTGCTCATTCCAGCGCCCGTCGATCACGATGCCTATCCGGATGAATACATCGATGGCATCTTAAAGAGCGTGCGGGTCATTGCCATGGTCGGGGTGAGCCCGCGGCCCGAGCGGCCGAGCTTTGGTGTCATGCGCTACCTCCTGGAAAAAGGTTACGAGGTCCGCCCCGTCAACCCCGCGCATGCCGGCCAGCAAATTCACGGAGAGCGCGTTTACGCTCGTCTTCGCGATGTACCCGAGCCCGTCGACATGGTGGATACCTTCCGCAATTCGAATGCCGCGGCCGAAGTGGTGCAGGAGGCGCTCGCCGAGAGGCGCCGGCTCAATCTTTCGGTGATCTGGATGCAGCTTGGTGTGCGCCACGATGAGGCGGCGGCCGCCGCCGGCCGGGCAGGCCTCAAGGTCGTCATGGACCGATGCCCCAAGATCGAATTGGCACGTCGAGGTTAATCAGCCCCATCCCTGTTCCGTGTGGAACAGCGCCGAATGCGGCGATGGCTTAATTTTTCTCCCATGAACGGCGGCCGGAGATCCGGACGCCCAAGAGAGAGAAGGGAGCCTCGTCATGAAGAACAGCCGCACAATGGCCTTCGATGCCGCCTACATGATCCTTTATGTCGGTGCGGCTGGCGCCATGTTTGCGCTCTCGATTGCGCTCATAGCTTTCTTTGCCATTCACGGAGAACTGACGAGCGCTCTCAAGATCGC
>CAZSNH010000245.1:0-4344 GCA_964607855.1 uncultured Hyphomicrobium sp.
CTCGTGCCCACCATCTTGGTTCTGATGGCCTCACTGCCTCAGACATATTGGGAACGCATGGAGGTGCTTCTAGGCCTTGGTGCAGAGAGAACCGTCGGCGCCGTCGAGACCGACCAATCTGTCGATAATCGGGTCGATGAAATGTTAACGGCGGTCGAGGTCTTCAAGGACCACCCGGTGTTTGGAGCAGGGTTCGCCAACTATCCGGTGCTCTTCGAGAAATATGCCCTCGATAATCATTTCCGCCAGCGCTTCGAGCCTCGGGAGACACACAGCGAGATCCTGAGGGTGGGTGCAGAACAGGGGTTCTTGGGTGTGGGCATCTACCTCCTGTTGTGGGGAGTTTGCCTCCTCAGCACGGCGAGGCTCCATGGGGGACTGAGGACGAAAGACCAAAGAAATGCCAATCTCACTTTCTCTCTCATGCTGGCTCTTATTGGCTATTTTGCCGCTTCGATCGTATTGCACGAGGCCTATGCGCGAAACGCTTACCTGGTACTGGGCATGGCTCTTGCTTTGCCCCAGTGCGTTCGAAACCTTCAGCCCCAGAGAGCCCTTGCTTCTGGGAAATCACAGCCAGGACCGTAGCAAAGCGGGATGACCATTGCCGAATTGGCTCAAAGCAACGCTGCATCACTGGACCGCGCTAAGGTTAAAGCTCGGGCTTTGGTGGGAGCAAAAACGTCAGACTGAAATTCCAGCCAGGCTGCCGGTGTTCACGCCGGGCAAGACGTCGGCCGAGTTCCTGTTGCTCGTCGTTCTACCCATCACAGCAATGATAGTTGCCTTTCTCGCGAATATTTTCGTGAAGGACGTCTATACGGCTCACGCGAAGCTCCTCATTCCATTTGGCCGCGAGTATACATATCGGCCCATTATTGGCGACGGCAGCAACCTTGCCCCTTGGCGGCCGGAGGTCGCCATTAACGCGGAGCTCGAGATCCTTAATGCCGATTCCCTCAAGCTTGCCGTTATCGAGAAGCTGGGGCCGGCCGTCGTTATGGGAGACCCGGAGTTTGAACATCCCGTCGATCCGAACAGCCTCAAGGAGGGAATCAAGTCCTTTTTGCGGTTTCTTGGTCTCAAGAGTCCGCGCATTTCGCCGAACGAGAAGGCACTTCTCAAGTTTCGGCAAAGCTTTGAAGTTACCGGAGTCAAAGATTCGAATGTTATCCATTTGAACTACAACCACACGCAACGCGACGCAGCCGTTGAGATACTCAAGAACCATCTTGGCGCATACATGGAACAGCGCATTGGCCTCTTCGGACCGCCCAGCGGAGATGTTCTTGAATCTGTTCTCAAGGATCGCGAGCAAGATGCCGAGAACGCACAAGTTGCGCTCGAGAACTACAAGAAGCGCTTCGACATCACACAGATCGAGTCGGAGTTGCGCAATGCATTCGAGCAGGAACTCCAAATCCGGCTGCAGGTGCTGCAGACCGAGGTGGCGCTCACACAGGCGGAAGGAAAGGAGAGCACTGAGGATCCCCTGAGCGCGCTTTCCTCCGATGCCGTCGCGGAACTCCGAGCCACGATCAGCGGTCTTGCGAAGGCCAAGACGGAGCTGCAGAACAAGCTCAAGAGTGCTCAAGACAAGATCAGGAACCTCGAAGGGCACAAGGCCGAAGTCGAGCGCCTCGAAGCCGAATTGCAGTCGGCCCGCCGTCAGCTGCAGTCCATTCGCGACAAGGTCGATGAAATGCGGCTCGAACGGGCGCTGACAGACGCCAGGTGGAGCAATGTGCGCGTCATCGAGCCGCCCCACGCCTTGGAAATTCCACCCGGACCTTCACCCTTTATGAGGATCCTGATCGCTGGTTTTCTGGCATTGATTGCAGGGGCGGGTCTTTTGATCGGCCAGTCCATGATCCGTTGGCGTGTTGTTGACCACGGAGGCGACAAGGCGCAGAAGACAGGTCACTAAACTGCGAATTCCGGGGCGGATCTGGAGCCGGCGCTGGGGTGCGGATCAGCTCTTCTTTGCTCCAGGAGGCAAGCGGAAATTAATGTTCCCGACCACCAGGAAGGAATGGAATAGGAAGGCGCTGAAGCTCGAGATGCGCCTCTTCCGGTGGCTTGGCCGCTGGCAAGTGTCCCGCCTCGCGAATGCAGAGATCCGGGATCTGCCGATGTACTGCATCAGTCTGGCGTCGAACATGTCGCGGCGCAGGTTGATGTCCCGCCAGGCCCAATCGTTGGGCCTCTCCAACTTTCAATTCGTCGATGCTGTCGATGCCGAAAGCCTCGCTGGAACGACACTTCAACGGGGGGATCTCTATGACGAAGCGGCAGCAATCCGCTACCATGGCAGGCCGCTCCGCAGTGGAGAGATCGCTTGCAGTCTGTCACACGGTGATGTCTATGGGCGGATCAAAGCGGCGGGACATCCCTTTGCCTTGATCCTCGAGGACGATGCACTGTTCGTGACGGCGCGTCTCAACCAACTCAATCTCAACAGTTTGCCCTCAGACTATGACGTTGTCTTTCTGAACTCGTTCAGAAGCCAGGAGCCGCCCCAGGGATGGATTCGGGATAACGTATATTCGGATGCGTCTTACGAAGGCTCATCCGGCGCCTATCTCGTTTCGCGTAAAGGAGTGGAGAAGCTATTGCGGGTCTGCAGGCCGGTCATTCATGCCGCCGATGGCCTTCTCGGCCGCTCCATGAAGAGGCTTCCGGGGCAGGAGAGCTCATTCCGGCAGCAGGGCGCGCGAACCGAGATCACGAGCTACATTATCTATCCGGATTGCATTCTCAACGGCTCGGACTTGAAGTTTACAGAAACGACCGTCTCGTAGCAGCCTCACTTTTCCTTCTCGCGCCACGTCTTTCCTTCCCGAGCGCGCAGTTCGGGCGGATAAGCATCGCTCGGAACGAGCGCGTAGATACGTTCTCGCGTCATGAGGCCATCCATCAGGTCTCGCGGATATTCCCTGTCGGCGATTTCGATCGTCTCGAGCCCGGCGATCTTCCAGCAGTCGCCAGCCGTCAGCCGGGACTCGAACTGAAGCGTGGCGGCCCCCGCGGTATCGACGACGAACCAACCGTAATCTCGCAGTGCTCGCGCTATCGTGCGTGCGCTTTTTCGCGTCGCCTCCGGCAACTCTTTGGGGAGCGCTGCAATCCAATCTTCGATCTCGGCATTGGTTACATCGAGTGCGAAGCGTATGCCTTCCGGCAACCCATTCTTCAGCAGATCTCGATGCTCGATCTTCGTAGCTGGTGCGAAGTAGTGATCGCCATCGGTATTGACCACCGGCATCGCCAGCGCGTGCTTTATCGAGCCCGCCACGACCTCATGTCCCCTCACAAGCATGGCGAGATACGGAATGCCAGCCCCACGTGATGGGATAAACCCGACCTCGCGCGTCCAGTAGCTTTCCGGGACCCGATTACCATTCGTTGCCCTGACCTTGCGACCGTCGAAGGCCACTTGCCAGAGGTCCCATTCGATGCCCTTCTCCGGATCGAGCACGATCACCTGTGCGTCCGTTCCGCTTGCTGCCTGCCATGACGGATTCCACGGGATCGTTTGGCCGTCCAAGTTGCTTTCCGACTCGGTCTCAATAGGGAAAATGCCCGTCGCATTCCTCGCATCGTAAACGGGATAGGTATACTCGTCGAAGACGGCGTTGAAATTGCCCGGACGGTCTGAGCCATTTTCCCACAGACGGCGAACGTACTCCGCCCCGTTGGGATGTCTCGGAAGGTCGGCGACGGGCACATTCCAAGGTGCTTTCTCTCCAAAGGGCCGATGTTCGACCGGCGGACAATCAGCTGCTGCTGAAGGTGCAGCGAGCAGCACCATATACGTTCTCAGGAACAGTTTGCGGCAGGCAATGGACGTCAGCACTGTGCGATCCATAAGTAACGGCTCGATGAGCAAACACATTCCCCGCCGATCGAGCCTTAACGGTTATTGTAGCCGCAGAGCGCACAGCGTAGGCGACGGCGGCACGCGTCAAGGTCCTTACATTGAATTCAACGTATCCTAGAGGCAGCGGTTTGTAACATCATCTCTTCCGGTTGCTTAACCGCGACAATACTGTCCGTCCGATCGCAATGAACGCAATTCGGGATGACACTGCAATCGAACGCAGGCCTCGGCGCCAGGGGCCGATTGCGCATCATGTGCTTTGGCAATGGATTGAGGATGCCTAACTGGCTTACCCCGTACGCCGCGGAGAATTCACAATATCTGGGTCTTCCAACTCGGGGCCCGGATCGTCAGGCGGGCGGCTGAAGACGGGCGCGGGCTCAACCTGTGCTTCAGAGGCCTGGCGCTTCGACCGGATCGTCTGCTTTCCAGCCGGTTTGGGGTCGGTGCTCATCATTTTCGCA
>CAZSNH010000245.1:4354-5118 GCA_964607855.1 uncultured Hyphomicrobium sp.
CACCGGCCGCCGGTTGCGAAACCGCCGCATCCATAGAAGTGGCATGGGGCTTGGCGGCATTCGCTGACGGGTTCAGCTCAGCGGCGTCCTTGCTCTCGATCACGTGCGGCGCAGCGGCCTTCGCTTCGCCTTTTGCACCCCTTACAGGAGGGGCTGCGGTTGTTGGAGAGGGCGCGGTCTTATGAGCCTTGGCGGATTTTGTTTCAGGCTTCGAGGCGACTGCACTCGGCGCCGGCTTGACCGGCGGTAGGATCTCGACTTCATCGCTGACAGCGTCGGCGTCGATTTCGGCCCCAGATACTTCATCGGCAGCGGCGAGTTTGCCGTCGATCTCACTGTTCTGGTCGGGTGGTACAGAGGCAGGTGCACCAAGTGTGACCAATGATTCAAGGCGGGTCGTCAGCTCCTCACCTTCGGCGGGTTGAAGATCGTCGACCGGCACACGCCATTGATAGGCGTCGAGCGTTCCCGTTACGGGAGATATTGCCGCCCACCGTTCGGAAACGACTCCATCCGCCGTCCAGGCGGGATCTCGTGGGGCGTTGACGGCACGTGCCAGCCACTCACGCACCTTGCCCTTGTCCCCGTACTGCTCGCCTTCAATGCGCGCCATGAGCGTCGCCACGCGCTGCGTGAGGCGACCCTCGAGAAGGGGCCACAGCGCCTGCCGGGCCTCGTCGTAGAGATGGGCTTCGATAGCGGCATTGGCGACCGCGATCGGGCTTTCAATCGAGTGCGGGTTGAGAGCGGAGAGTTGCTTGACG
>CAZSNH010000246.1:0-5112 GCA_964607855.1 uncultured Hyphomicrobium sp.
ATCTACGCCATGAGCCGGCTGCAAAGCGCCGAGAGCGAGCGCGCGCATCAGTTCGGCGAAGCCCTGAGCGGACTGGCCTCGCGACTGTCGGCCCTTCTGCAATCCATAACCTACGAGATGCTGAGCGACGAGCCGAGGACGCAGCACGATAGTGCGGCGCATTCGCTGACCGGGACGCGCTAGGCCGGACTGGACTTCCGGTCGAAAATGGATCATGAGCGCGGCCATCGAACCGCGCCGGACCGCTTTCTACCACTTCGTTCGCATGCCAACGGTCACGATATCCGTTGTGGCGTCGATTTCGCCGGTGTAGGCAACGCCGCTGGTCGAGGTTCGCTCGAAGGGAATGTCGTCAACGAAAAGATGCGTGTAGCCGAAATCGAACGCGATCGACTCGCTGTATTTGTACGAGCCACCGGCCGATAACCAGAAGCGATCGCCATCGGGGATCGTCGTGATGACCTTCTCGGGGCTGCTGACAGGCGAGATCTCGTAGCCGATGCCGGCCCTGAACGACACGGCCGGGCTGTAGTCGTATTCGCCGCCCAACGAGAAGAACCACCCGTCATCCCAATTGGCTTCGATGACGGCCAGTGTATCGCCTGACGATGCAGTCGCGCCTATGGCAGCCGGATTTGTGCCATTCTCTCTCGCAATCAAGCGAAGCTCCTTGAAGTCGCTCCAGTTGGTCCATTCCACAGTACCCATGACCCGCATATTGGGAGCGATCGCCTGTTGAAAACTCAGCGTCACGATATCGGGAAGCTCGACGTCCGCCTCTGCATCAATCGTTTCTTCGGAGAGCACAGGGAGCGGAGCCGGTAGATTCGTCGTATTACGCTCGAACCGCCCTTCGAGAGTAAGTGTGCGCTTAGATCGCCATCCGAGGCCAATGCTCGTGCCTTCTGCGGGCTTCAGCATGATGCCGGCCGTGGCTCCGAAGGCCCAATCGTCACCACTAAAGACAGTTGAATCGCCCCCGGGAACACCAGTTGCGAACTTCAGCGTGCCTTCCCCGTACTCGATCTGCGCGCCGGCACCGATCGTGATGCCGGGAGCAATTCTGTAGGCGACGGTGGGATTGACGTTGGTCGTGAAGAGCTTGGTCTTGCGGCCGAGCATCGCACCCTTGTATTCGTCTTCTTCAGGTTCGGTCGCCAACCCATATTGCGAGTTCATCGCGACGCCGATGAAGAGCTTGTCGTTGACCTGATAGTTGGCATAGCTCGCGGGCACGACAGCAAGATCGCCGATGTTGCCGCTATTGCTCGGCGCGGCATCGATCACGGGCTGCGTAAAAAATGCAAAAGCACCTGTATCCGTCGCCGTATCGACTTTGACCTCGGCATCCGGGATGACGAGTGAATAGCTGCTCGACGTATTGATGCCGTCGAGTTCGGCGGTGGCCGCAGAGTTCCAGAACATCGAGGAGAGCGATCCGCCGGCTGCTGAACCAGCAAAGGATGTTCCTTGGAAATAGGCCGATTGCTCACGGATTGCGAAGCCGCCAGCCTGCGCTCCCGTAGACGCACAAACGACAACAGAAACGCCAAGTACAAGCCAAACACCCGTACTTGCGGCGAGTGAACTACGCATACCCTCTACCCCCGACACGCACGCCAAACAGGCCAACAGAAACCCCGAGCTGAGATCTGCTTCCTTGCTCTTAGAATGTTTAAGATTATCAGCTCGCAGGCCGGATTCACACATTGAGTGCGCTGATGGCCGGGAATTCCCCTATCCTGTGCTCAAATCGCAACTTCACGGGAATTAGGATCAATTCGGGAACAGCCTTTTGTCATATAGAAAAAACCGGTCCGGAGCGTCCGGACCGGTTCTTCAGCCGGATTAGCGAGCGTCCCTGATCGCTCGCTAATCTCCCCCCAAAACCGATTTTTTTCGCCCGTACGTGTTGCAGAAGCCTGCCTGAAGTTCAAGCAGATATTTGGATTGCCTTTACGATAATCACGAGGGAGATGCACATTCGACACAACTGCGTTCTCTCGAATTACATCTTCTTGGGCAACGCGTAAAAGTGGTCCACAGGTCCCGAGCCACGACCGACCCCGAGTTTGACCCCGGCCTCGATGGCCCTCCAGACGTATTCCTTGGCCGCCTTCGCGGCCTGCTCGAGACTGAGACCCTTGGCAAGTCCGGCTGTCACTGCTGCCGCAAGTGTGCAGCCAGTCCCATGCGTGTTCTTCGTTGCAATTCTAGGCGCCGTGAAACGCACGACGCCGCTTTCGTCTGCAAGAATATCGACCGCCTCCGCGCCTTTTCCGTGGCCACCCTTGAGAAGGATGGCGCGAGCGCCAAGCCGCATTAACCGCTTGGCCTGCGCGATCATCGCTTCTTCGTCGGTCGCAATCGCCTCGTCCAAGAGCCGGGCCGCTTCGGGCAAATTGGGTGTGATGACATCAGCGAGCGGAATGAGCTCTCCGCGCACGGCGTCAATGGCCTCAGGAACTAGTAATACATCGCCGCTTGTCGCCACCATCACTGGGTCGACGACGAGCGGACGCAGCTTCCATCGTTGGATTCCCGCCGCGACGGCACGCACCGTTACCGCATCCCCGAGCATGCCCGTCTTTA
The DNA here is from genome assembly GCA_964607855.1 of uncultured Hyphomicrobium sp. Lineage (GTDB taxonomy): Bacteria > Pseudomonadota > Alphaproteobacteria > Rhizobiales > Hyphomicrobiaceae > CAZSNH01. Next base: position 2,593 of record CAZSNH010000246.1, read on the forward strand.
CGGCATCGATTCTAAGATCGCTGGCGACTGCATCGATCTGCTGGGCAATGAATTCAGCCGGCACTCGATGAATGCCCGTGACTTCTTGCGTGTTTTGAGCCGTCAGCGCGGTCAGCACGCTGGCGCCGTAGACACCAAGGGCCGAAAAAGTCTTGATATCGGCTTGAATTCCGGCACCCCCCGAGGGATCGGAACCCGCAATCGTGAGTGCGATGCGGGCCTCCTGCCCCTTGTCATTCATTTCCTGCGCCATGGCGTCGGATGTCATCGGTCAGCGTTTCGGGTGTGAGCCAGTCCTCCACTTCACCGAGCGCGGGAAAGGTCTCGATCAGCCACTGTCCAAGCCCATTGATAGATCCGGTGAGAAAAAGGAGCCCTGTCAGTACGAGTAACAGGCCCATCACTTTCTCAATCGTTCCCAAATGTTCTTTGAAGCGCTGCATCCAAGACAGGAATGGCCGGATCGCGACGGCAGCCAGAATGAAAGGAATGCCGAACGCCTGCACCCAGGCTCGCCTGGTCCATGGCAAGCGTCAGCACCGCCGAAAGAATGGGACCGATGCAGGGTGTCCAACCGAACGCAAAAGCGAGTCCCATCACGTAGGCGCCGAGGGAGCTAGCACCCCGGTTTTCAGCGTGATATCGCGCCTCGCGGTAGAGAAGTGGAATGCGCAACACGCCAAGAAAATGCAAACCGAAGAGGATGATAATCACTCCGGCTGCGATACCGAGTTCCGCCCGGTAAGACTGGATCAGCTGACCAACAAACGAAGCGCTCGCCCCAAGAGCAACGAAGACTGTTGTGAAGCCCAACACGAAGAAAACGGCAGCCATCACGACGCGCCGCCAGACTTGGCGCTCCATACCGGACTCAGCAGAAAGTTCTTCGAGGCTCACCCCACCGATGTAACTCAGGTAGGGCGGCACAAGCGGCAGAACACACGGGGAAAGGAAACTCGCCAAGCCCGCCAAGGCCACGCCGAAATAGAGATGAGCTTCTGCGAACATTCTGAACTCCCGCTAAGTATTCGACATCACCTAAGGTCTTGTCGGCTAGATGGCAACAGCTGCCCGCAGCTTCCTCCCTCGGCTAAGGCGCGAGGTCGACCACTCGGTTTCACCACCCCTGGCCAGGAGAGTGAACTCTCATTAACATCGCCGCGGGGCCAAGACCGGACATCCAGGGGGAAATCAGAAATGATCTGGCAGCAAATCTACGATCCGCTTTCCAATGTCACGCTCTCGACCCTCGCCGCAGCCATCCCGGTCGTTGCTCTGCTCGGATTTCTCGCCTCTGGAGTGGTCAAGGCCCATGTAGCCGCCATCCTCGCCTGGCTTGCGGCGTTTATAGTTTCCGTCTTCGTCTTCACCATGCCGGCCGAAATGGCACTCAAAGCATCAGCGTTGGGAGCCGCGATCGGCGTCTTTCCGATCGGCTGGATCGTCGTCAACGTCATATTCCTTTACCGTCTGACCGTTGAGAACGGCTCGTTTCAAATCCTGCAGAACTCGATTGCCGGCATCACCTCCGACCGGCGCCTTCAGCTCCTGCTCATCGCCTTCGCGTTCGGCGCCTTCTTCGAAGGTGCAGCCGGCTTCGGCACACCCGTAGCGGTGACAGGCGCGATCCTCATCGGGCTCGGCTTTTCGCCCCTTGCCGCCTCCGGATTAGCGCTCATCGCCAATACGGCTCCTGTCGCCTACGGGGCGCTCGGCACACCCATCGTGACGCTCGCATCCGTCATGCATCTTTCCGGCGATAATGACGCCGACGCTCTTCGCCTCAGCGCCATGGTCGGACGGCAACTGCCCTTCTTCTCCGTTCTGGTGCCCTTCTGGCTCGTTTGGGCATTCGCCGGTTTCCGTGGCATGGTAAGTGTCTTACCGGCCATTCTCGTGTGCGGCGTCTCGTTCGCAATTCCGCAGTTCCTCATTTCCAATTATCATGGCCCCTGGCTCGTAGATGTCGGAGCTGCCATCATCTCCATGGCCTGCCTCACCCTTTTTCTAAAAGTCTGGCACCCGGCCGAAATCTGGACTTCTGCTGCGCTCGTCGGCCGTCATGATCCCTCGGTCAAGGATCAGAAACCAATTGCGGCCGGATCTGCCTCCGTCGCGACGTCACGTCAGGTGTTGGCAGCGTGGGTCCCCTGGATCATCCTCTGCTTATGTGTACTCGTCTGGGGCACTCCATGGTGGAAGGCGCTCGTCAACCCCATCTTCTTTCCGAAGTATGAAGTCGACGGCCTACACAACCTGATCGAGAAAGTCGCCCCCGTTGTGCCCGAACCCGTGAAAGAAGCTGCAGTCTTCAATTTCAACATCCTCTCCATGACCGGTACCGGTATCTTCCTGGCAGCCATCCTGTCCGGACTGCTCATGGGTAAAGGACCGATCAAGCTGTTGAGAGCCTATGGGCAGACGCTGCGGGTTGTGAAGACCTCGCTGCTCACGATCGCGGCCATGCTGGCGCTCGGCACGCTTTCGCGTTACTCGGGAAGTGATGCCACCTTGGGACTC
>CAZSNH010000247.1:0-369 GCA_964607855.1 uncultured Hyphomicrobium sp.
GAGTTTCCCCATGGCCATGAGCGCACCCGTATTGCCCCCTGAAATCGCGGCATGGGCCTCCCCTTTCTTGACCGCTTCGAGAGCAAGCCACATGCTTGAGCCCTTGCCCCGCCGTAACGCCTGGCTCGGCTTGTCGTGCATGGCCACAGCGAGCGGCGTATGAAGGATGCGTGATTTCTTCTTGAGTTCTTCGTGCTTGTCGAGCACGGGCGTGATGCGCGCTTCGTCACCCGTGAAAATGAAGCTCATGGCCGGATGGCGCACGAGTGAAATTGCGGCACCGGGAATGACCACCTCGGGCCCGTGATCCCCGCCCATCGCATCAAGCGCCAATGTTCGCGGCTGAACCATAGAGGCGATGCCTTGCGT
>CAZSNH010000247.1:379-5102 GCA_964607855.1 uncultured Hyphomicrobium sp.
CTGGGAGGGCGATCTGCGGGTCGGGAAAATACGACTTTTCGGTCTCTTTACAACCGGATTCTGGAACACGACAAGACGCCTTGGGGAGCGTCAGCCGCGACAAAACCTCGGATCATTCAAAGCCTATTTTTTCTTGCCCTTTTTCTCGGGATCAAGGCTCAGCGATTTGAGAACAGCGAAGGGACTGTTCCTTTCCGGGCGATCTCTTGGCTCCTTATCCTCCCAGTGAAACTCGGCGCCCTCTTTGCGAGGATAGGGATCAAGCGCGGCAGACAAGTGTTCGAAGACGATGCGCCCAGCGTCCAGGCGGTGGCCTTTGATCGGCTCGACATCCTGCCCTTCGAGAATAGCACGGTCGGCCGTGCCGTCCCCCCTCTCGATCAGCTCTGCCGGGCGATATTCGACGTCGAAGTTTTCCTCGATGTGAGCCTGTACGGGCTCGAGACTGACGATGCAGGCCTGAACGAGATCAGCTTCTAACGAACCGTGCAATCGGTAGCAACCGGGGGACTTGGAGCGCACCGTGAAATCGGCGACGAGACGATCGCATGTAATCAAATCCAGAACGGAGGCCAGCGCCGCGCATTCGCTCGCCGTCGCCGTGCGCGTAACATGCTTCTCACGCTCGCCGATATCCTTCAATTCCACATTCCAGTCGAGTGGACACTCCATCTCGCAACTCCTTCACTCCGGCGCGTTGGGATTTGGAAAATTGACCTTCCCTGCCAGGCAGGTCTCGTCCGAGAGGCTGGCCAAATGTGCTTCCGTGGCCCGCGCATAATCCAATAGACGTCCGGTGGCGAGGAGATCCAATCCAGCCAGCGCAGCAATTTCATTTCTTACCGCCTTTTCTGATGCTGCCTCGCCCCTGGCCAGCGCCAGCCGGTAGAGCATCCCCCTTTCATAGAGGCCTCCCGTGGCGCGTTTTACTTTCTTTGCAACCGAGAGGTCACCAACCCCCATCTCGCGCAGGCTGTCGTCCATGTCGCTGACAAAGGTCTCGAGAAGGCACCTCCTCAGGTCCTCAGCACCCTTTGCCGTCCGCTTCAGCCGCTCGAGAACCAGGAAAAGATGCAGTGCAATAAGTTCATAGCGGCCCTCGGCTGTGTCGGGAATGCCGCCCTCGGCATAAAAAATGGGATTCCGAGCCTGTGCCACGACTGCGCCATAAAGCTCCGCTGCCGTATCGTTCGGGCGGGCGGGTTGTCTAAACCACGTAAACATGGGGACTTTTTTCCTGAAATCGGCCTCAAAGAAGCGTGGATTGGGGAACCAAAGCGCGTTGCGCCCTGGATGGGCAGAGGATAAGCGCTCGAGAAACGGTCCTAAAAGCTGATTCTCGAAATGACGGGACTGATATGCGACTGGCAATAGTGACGCGCCGACCCATCATCGGCACTCTGGGCTCGAAAATGAGAGCCGGATTCTTTTGTGTGTCGGTTCTCGGTACGGCGGCCATTCTCGCGGGGTGCAGCGCGCAGATCACGAAGCACGGCCACCAGTTCCGTGAAAACGACCTTCTCTCGGTTCAGCCGGGCATGGGCCAGGAGCAGGTCCGCGCCGCGCTCGGAACACCGACCACCACCACCACGACAGGATCGGGAAGCGCCTACTACTACATCTCGACCACACACTCTCAGGCGGCCTTCCTTTCGCCCAAGGAGACGGACCGCCAAGTGGTGGCCGTTTATTTCACGCCGACCGGCACCGTCGATCACGTCGCCAATTACGGCCTCAAGGACGGCAAGGTCTTCGATTACATCTCGCGCACGACTCCGTCTCCGGGTGCACAGGACGAAGGCATCCTGAAGCAGATGTTCCGCAATCTTGGAAAGAAGCAGCTCTTTGGAGAGTGATGCCCGGCCTTAGAATTCGGACAATTGAAAAGGCCCCGCTTCGACGGGGCCTTTTCTTCTCCATATATCGTACCGGCGTCGGCGGGACAGTAGAAACATCACTCTGTCCCGCGGTGCCACTCACATGTGAGCCAGTACCGCGAGGAGCAGAAGCGCCACGATGTTCGTGATCTTGATGGCCGGATTGACGGCCGGACCCGCAGTATCCTTGTAGGGATCGCCGACGGTGTCGCCAGTGACGGAGGCCTTATGTGCGTCGCTCCCCTTCATGTGCTTGACGCCGTCCTTATCGACGAAGCCGTCTTCAAAGGCCTTCTTGGCGTTGTCCCAGGCCCCGCCGCCCGATGTCATCGAGATGGCGACGAAGAGACCAGTGACGATCACGCCGAGAAGCATGGCTCCGACCGCTGAGAAGGCCGCGCCCTTGCCCGCGATCATGTTGATCACGACAAAGAGGACGATCGGCGAGAGCACGGGCAAAAGCGAAGGAACGACCATTTCCTTGATGGCCGCGCGCGTCAGAAGGTCGACGGCCGCCGCATAGTCTGGCCGATCCTTGCCCTTCATGATACCGGGCTTCGCCTTGAACTGGCGGCGCACTTCCTCGACGATCGCCGAGCCAGCTCGACCTACCGCCGTCATGGCGATACCGCCGAACAGATAGGGAATGAGACCGCCGAGCAGAAGCCCAACCACGACGTAAGGATTGTCGAGACCGAAGTTGGTCTCTATGCCCTTGAAGAACTGGAAGGACGTCGATCCCTCGGCATTCGCTTGTTTGATAAAGTACTGCAGATCATAGTTGTAAGCTGCGAAAAGTACGAGCGCGCCAAGGCCGGCTGAGCCAATCGCATAACCCTTGGTGACGGCCTTGGTCGTATTGCCGACCGCATCGAGCGCGTCCGTCGAGCGGCGGACTTCCTTCGGCAGTCCCGACATTTCGGCGATACCGCCGGCATTGTCGGTGACAGGGCCAAAGGCATCGAGAGCCACGATCATGCCGGCAAGACCGAGCATCGTCGTCGTCGCGATCGCCGTGCCGAAGAGACCGGCAAGGTTGTAGGTCAAGAGAATGCCGGCAACGATGGCGATCGTCGGCAGAGCAGTTGCTTCAAGGGAAACAGCAAGCCCCTGGATGACGTTCGTGCCGTGGCCGGTGACAGACGCCTGGCTGATGGAGCGCACGGGGCGGAAGCCGATACCCGTGTAGTACTCGGTGATCCAGACGATGGCACCCGTGAGAGCCAGGCCGACAAGTCCGCACCAGAGGAGGTTTGCTCCAGTGATCTCGACGCCATTGACGATGCCGATCGGGCCATAGCCGCCGAGCACATACTTCGTGGCGACCCAAAGTCCGACCACTGAAAGGGCGCCAGAAGCGATCACGCCGCGATAGAGCGCGCCCATGATTGAATTGTTCGACCCAAGCTTCACGAAGAACGTGCCGATGATCGAGGTCACGATGCATGCCGCACAGATTGCAAGCGGATACACCATAATCTGTGCGAGGTTGTCCTGGGTGCCGAAGAAGATGGCCGCCAGCACCATGGTGGCAACGACGGTTACGGCATAGGTCTCGAAGAGGTCCGCAGCCATGCCGGCGCAATCGCCAACGTTGTCGCCGACGTTATCGGCAATTGTTGCGGGATTGCGCGGATCGTCTTCCGGAATGCCCGCTTCCACCTTCCCAACGAGATCGCCGCCGACATCTGCACCCTTGGTGAAAATGCCGCCGCCGAGACGGGCAAAGATCGAGATCAGCGAAGCGCCGAAACCCAGCGCAACGAGCGCGTCGACCACTGTGCGGCTCGCAGGCGCCATGCCCATCGTGTTGGTGAGGAAATAGTAATATCCGGCGACGCCGAGGAGCGCCAAGCCAGCGACCAGCATGCCGGTGATGGCACCAGCCTTGAAAGCGATGTCGAGACCGCTCGCCAAAGACTGGGTTGCCGCCTGAGCCGTACGCACATTGGCACGTACCGAGACGTTCATGCCGATATAGCCCGCTAGTCCCGATAGAATGGCGCCGATCAGGTAACCGACGGCAACGAGCGGCCCAAGCAGCCAGATCGCCAAGAGGAAGATGGTGCCGCCCACCATGGCGATCGTCCGATATTGGCGATTGAGATAGGCAGAAGCGCCTTCGCGAATGATGCCCGCGATCTCCTGCATTTTTGCGTTACCTGCATCGGCCTTCATCACGGACTGACCGGTGAAGTAGGCATAGAGGACCGAAAGCGCCCCACAGGCGATGATCCACAAAAGCATATCGTTCATTCGTTGATCCCCTCATCGGGCCATTTGGGCCGATATTTTTTTGACAGCCCAACATCCAGCGGGAAAACGCTTTTCCGCTGGGCACCCGGTTCCTTGCGCCCCGAGTCGGGCGGGCGGACCATGCCAAATGCCGTCGAGCCTTGCAACCAGCTAGAATTCCACAATTGGTCGAACGGGGACGCTCTCCGGCCCTTGCTACGGACGGGACGGCCAAGACTAAGAGCAAATTTGCGACTTTGGAAATAGATTTAAGGACTTAGTCGTCCCAGTCATCATCGTCCCAGTCGTCGTCCCAGTCGTCATCGTCATAGTCGTAATGGTAGCGCCGGGAATAGTAATACCGGCGAGGCGCAGCATAATAGTAGGCTGGCGCAGCGTAATAATAGGCGTGACGCGGCACGTCGTACCGGTAGACGCGGGGGTACACGTAGGGCCGATAGTAATGCCGGTAGTGGTAGCGCGGGGCGACGTAGATCCCGTGATATGGAGCGTGGAAGTGACGCCAGTGCCGACGGTGACCCACGGGCACGACTGTTCCCTCGTTAGCAACGGCGCGCGTCGCAGAAGTCAGCGCACTGCTTGGAACCGCT
>CAZSNH010000248.1:0-5065 GCA_964607855.1 uncultured Hyphomicrobium sp.
GCGGCGCAGATACTCGTGCATCTCCGGAGGCGTGCCGGGTCCGCCTCCGCGCACATTGACTTCTGGCATGTAGGTCTTGTCGTAGGGTCCATGCGCGGCCATGGTCAGTATGTAGGTGAAGAGGGGAAGCTCCGAGGCCTTGAAATGAGCCTCCATCTCAGACATTGCGCTTTCGTAGAAGAAGCTGTCGCGTTCGTTGAGGCGCTTTGCACGCAACTCCTTGCCTCCAAGGATCTCCTTCAAACCGATGGCGTGATAAAATTTATCGTAAGAGACAAACTTCTGGTTGCCCGGGAAAAAGACCATGTTGCGATAACCGCAGCGCGCCAATTCCTTGGGAAGTGTATCGTGCATCTTGTCGGCCATGAGCCACTGCACGAAATGGCGCATTTTCCCGAAGGATCTCGTCGACACGCCGGTTAGAATCGAGAATTCGGTGAGCCAGGACGCACCGCCGTAGGTCTCCACACCGAGCTTGTGCAACTTCCCATCGGAAGAATTGAAGAACGGATCGAGGCTCTTGTCGTAATCGACGCCGGGCACGATCGACGGCGGGACGAGTGATTCCTGATGGATGAGCACGATGTGCGGCGGTTTAGATGCGGGCTCGCATGTCTCAGGGATGGAGAAAGCGGGCGCGCGGGCGGCGTCGGCTGCTTCAATGAGCTGGCCTCGCCACAGCGTTTCTGCCGTCTCACCAATCGAGGAGTAGAAGGTTGATACGATCCAAGCGTCCCAGAATTGCTGGGTGTGGCGCCGTTCGCCCTTGATTTCGGCGGCTACCGTTGTGAGAAGCACCAGGAAGATGATAGCCGCCGCCGAAAGCCGCCGGGAGACACGCGTTCCGTCAAGCCGGTAGGCAGCAATAGCAGAAAGCGAGGCAGCAAAGAGAGCCGCCACGAGCTGGGCCGTGAGCGCGCGGTATTCGCTCCAGAGAAAACTCATCGTAGGCCCGGAGAAGAGATAGAAGACCACATCATAGGCGTGAACCGACATCTCCATCACGCGATGCTTGGCGGAGGAGGCCACGACCACGATGGTGATCAAGGCCGGGACGGTGACGGCAGCAACGAGTGGGCGGCGGGTCAGGAAAACAAGGATCGCGGCAAAGAGAGCCGTTGCGGAAGCCACGAAGAGCTGGTTCGGCCATTCGCCCTCGTGACGAAAGAAGTAGATGCCAAGTCCGACTGCGACGAGGAAGGTGATGATGCCGACGGCACGCGCCGAGGCGCGCCAGGGTGTGCGCAGAACCGATAGCGCGCAGGATTTCGAATCGCAGGAATTGTCAGACGTCGTCGTTCCAGGCTGCATGTCACTTAGGCGTCGCGAGGTTGACATGTAGACGTCATATAGGCAGTCGCTCGGCCCTGACCAGCGCTAAGTGTGACGACAGCGGCATAAAATTTGATCGGGACTTCAGCAGCTTGCCATAATTCTGCCCAGGCGGCGGCCTTCTGCCGGCACCAGCCTTATTTGGGTAGCAACGCTCTCTCAATTGCTTTCAGGATGAGGTTTGGAATTTGAGGTGAATTGCCAATGGGGCCCGAATAGATGGCATTTGCACCGCTTTCGGCGATGGCCGCCGGGATGTCCTCTCCGGCATGGAGGCCATCTCCCGACATGAACCCGGCGACGATCGTTGGCAGGCGGCAATCAGCGAGGGCCTCGGGAAGGAAGGGAGCCTCCTCTAGGAACGCGGCCTCAACTTCGTTGAACGCTCCGCGTGCCCGCAAGGCCTCGACGGCTGCCATCGTGGCATTGGCGGAGTCCGGCCCCAATTCGGAGCCATGCCCGACGAGAAGCAGTCTTGATGTGCGTATTTGAAAGCCGGCTTCCTGCGCGGCCGCTTCGGCGCGTTCCAAAATGAGTCCCACCAGCTCCGGATCGAGACCGAGCGGGCGAAGCAGGGTCGCGGGCCTGCGGAGCTTCGCCTCCGAAATTCTCTGCGGCAAGATCTTACGCACGAAATAGCCGTCGGCCATGAACATCGGAAAGACGGCGATGTGGCGGACGTGCGGCAGATCCGCTGCACTGAGGGCGGCTTCGAGTGTGAGATCGCCTTTGAGAACACCGGCGGTCACCGCGGCGAACGTTGACCGCTCGCACAGCCGGTCCCGATGCATCAAGAGGGATTGATTGGCGCGGCCCGCCGCATGAGCCTCACCGCGTTCGCCATGTGCGGCGAGTACGACGGCGATGTTCTCCTGCCAACTGTTGTCCATGGTTTGCATGGGTGGGTTTGTTGTCGCGGCGTGTGCCCGCATTTTCAGCCGATTGTGGAGCGGGCTTCGTGGAGCAGATGAGAAACCACAGGGTTGAGTGGCAGATTCAACGCAGCCCTTTGGCCTTCGGGAGACATCTTGGACCAGGTTTTGCGCAAGATCGAGATGACTTTGTCCGCGTCATGCTTTCCGGCGAATTCGGAGGCATGATGTTCGAGAAAGACGAGACATGCCACGTCCTCCAGGACTTGCGCCTCAGGATCCGTGCGCAGGTTTTCCTTTCGAATGAGGCGCGCCACGTGCTCGATTTCGGCCTGTTCATATCCAGCCTCCGACATCAAGCCGGCGGTCCATTCTGCGTGCTTGCGCTTCAAGTCGTTGCGCCAGCGATGATAGCCAGCCCGGTCCATGGGATAGTTGCTTCGCGGAATGGTCCAACGCCGAAGGTGCTGAGCGCGTACCGCAATTCGAAGCTCTTCGCTGGCTGCGGGGTGGAATTGATCAAGCGCCCGCGTCATGCGCTCGCTGTAGAGCAGCTCGGCTGGCCGTTCGACCCCGTTATGGACAATGCGGTTCGGATCCTCCCCGTTGGCGGCATCGATACGATGCAGGACGTCTTGCAAGCGATTCACATCGGGGCCTTTCAAACCAACCGGGCCTCAGAGCGGCGCGCGGAAAACGAAGAAAGCGCCCGCGACGATGAGAATAAACCCGATCATGTGATTAAGCGTTACAGGTTCCTTGAGATAGGCCACAGAGACGGCGGCGAAGACCGTCAGTGTGATGACCTCCTGTATTGTTTTAAGCTCTGCGGCCGAATAGGCCGAGTGACCGATACGGTTGGCCGGGACCGCCAGACAATATTCGAAAAAGGCAATTCCCCAGCTGACAAGGACGGCCAGCCAAAGGGCGCTGCCCTTATATTTGAGGTGGCCGTACCAGGCAAAAGTCATGAAGATATTCGATGCAGTTAGCATGACTATCGGGGCGATGGAGGCCGGGATTTGAAACTGGGTCAAGGGGAGCTCCGTATCGTGTTCAGGCGTATTGGGCCACGTTGGCCCATAGCAACCTTGATTTGTCGCGACAACTGGGGCGGGTCGTTCCTGGTGTCAAAAACCTGTTGCTTGTTGTCCCGAAACTTGTCCCGAAACCAAATCTCACGGGGGCGCTCGACAGGAGTACGGAAGTGGTCGTAACCTATGGCAGCCTATGAAACGGCATCCGGCGAAGGAGGGAATGGTCACCCGCGGCGACACCGTGGGACCTTCGCAAGAGGGGGGCTGTACAAGGATTTAACGGACCGGATGCCCGCCGCACGTCCAGGTTTGGAAAAGCTGCTCCTTGGCGTTGCCAAGGGCGATGAGGCGTCTTTCGCCGAGCTTTATCAGGTGACCTCGCCGAAACTCTACGCTGTCGCGGTTCGTATTCTGCGCAGCAAGGAGGTGGCCGAAGAGGTGCTTCAGGAATCCTATTTCAAGGTTTGGGAACGCGCCCGGGACTTCAATCCCACGATCGCGTCTCCAATGACCTGGATGGCGACAATCGTCAGGAACCGTGCCCTCGACGAAGTACGCCGCAGAACGGCGCGGCCATTTGCCGATGTATCGGAGCTCGACAATGTCGAGAGCGAGGATGAGCATCCTCTCAACGCCATCGAGCGCAGCGAGGATTTGGAGCGTCTGCTGCGATGTCTCGAAGGCCTCGAGCCCGAGAAGAAGCAGATCGTGCGTCTCGCCTACCTTCATGGCTTGAGCCGCGAGGCATTGGCCAAGCGTTTCAACCGTCCAGAGGGAACGATCAAGACGTGGCTGCACCGGTCTCTGGCGCAGCTCAAAGGGTGTCTCGAGCAATGACCGAACTCGATGACATTGACGCACTGGCGGCCGAGTTCGTTCTCGGAACGCTTTCGCGCGAGGAGCGTAACGCGGTGATCGAGCGGCGGCAAACGGATGCAGCGCTCGAAAAGGCGATTATTGCCTGGGAAACGCGGTTGGGTCCGTTGGTGCAAGTCGTACCCTCGATGCTGCCCCCGCCGAACCTATACAACAAGATTCGAGCCCAGATCGGCTTGGCGACCAACGTCGTCTCGCTGAGGGCTCGCGAGCAGCATCTCGCCCGGCGCGCGATCCGCTGGCGCACGGCGACATTCGCCATGGGTGCTCTCGCTGCTGCACTTTTCGGTGTCTTAGGCTGGCGCGAGATCGAGAACCGTTGGCGTCTAGATGCGCAAGTAGCGCTGCTCGAGAAAGCCAAGCAAGAACAGATCGCACTGCACGAGAAATATGCCGCTGAGATTGCCGCGCTCAAAGACGAGCAGAATAAGCTCGCCAAGCAATACGTGGCAGTGCTTCATACTGAAAAGGAGGCCCCGGCTTTCTTGTTGACGGTCGATACGCGAAGCCACGTCTGCGTGATTTCAGCGATTGCGGCCCCGAAACAGGAGAACAAGAGCTACGAGGTCTGGCTCGTCCATGACAAATTGCCGAAGCCCAAGTCGCTTGGCGTCTATAAGGAAGGCGATATGAAGCCGATGCCCATGGACAGCGGCCCCGATGCGGACATGTTCATGAACGCAACGTTTGCGGTGAGCCTCGAGCCAGAGGGCGGCTCTCCGACAGGCGGCCCCACGGGTCCCGTTCTTTTCTCAGGGAAGTTCGTTCAGTCCACACCCTGAGTTCTGCTTTTTCGCGAAAATTCTCATGCCGCGCATCAGGTTGGCAAAAAAGCCATGCGCGGCGAAACTTTCCTCCGGCTGCCATCGTATCGACATGTGAAGCCTCAACGCTTCAATCCGGCTGGCCAGGCTCGTAAGGTCATGCGCCAGCCGGAGTGTCATTGTG
>CAZSNH010000249.1:0-5058 GCA_964607855.1 uncultured Hyphomicrobium sp.
AACATCACGACAAAGGCCTGCTCCGCATCGCGGCGCAGGCCTTTTGATTCCGAAGCATGATGCGCTTTTTTTTTTTGGAGTAAGCCCGAAGGCGAATATTTGGGCGCGGCCAGAGCCCCTCAATTGGTCCGGGAATTGCTCCGTTGCGCTTGGGGCGGCATGCGAAAGCCAGAGCCGGCCGACAGTGACATTAACTCAGGTTCCGAAGTGATGCAGAGCAGTCAGAATGGCACCACCGAGAGCCAGTCGGTGCTCAAAACGACACTATTGGAATGCAAGTCCGTCTTTTGGACCGTTGCGGTATTCAGCTTCGTCATTAACGCACTCATGTTGGCGACGCCGCTCTACATGCTTCAGGTCATGGATCGCGTTCTGCGCTCCGGCAAAGTCGAGACCTTGCTGCTCTTAACTCTCATCGCCACGGCAGCCGTGCTCATCATGAGCGTCCTCGATACGCTTCGCGGTTCAATTGCCATGCGGACAGGGAGCTGGATCAATGAAAAGCTCGGCCCGGTCTATCTCGAAAGCAGCTGCCGAGCCCAGGTCCGCGGCGATTATGCCAGTACCGAGACCCTGCGGGATCTCAACTACCTGCAGGGTTTCGTGGCAACCCAAGGCATGGCCGCATTCTTCGATTCTCCGTGGGTCCCCATCTTCGTCGTTTGCATCTGGTACCTGCACCCCTACCTCGGGATGATCGCGCTCGGTTCCGCACTCTTGCTCCTCCTCATCAGCTTCTTCACGGAGTGGATGACGCACGAGCCCAACCAGACGGCGGAAGAGACCGAGATCGAAATCATGCGGCTGGCCGATATCACCATTCGCAATGCCGAAGTCGTCCAGTCGATGGGAATGATGCCGGTTCTTGCCGAGCGTTGGCGGAAACTCAATGGCGCCGCCACCGCCGCCACGCACGCCGCCGGCGACGCATCGGGCTATGCGCTGACTGTTTCGAAATTCCTCAGGGCCTTCGTCCAGATTGCCATACTTGGCATGGGCGCATGGCTGGTGGTGGACAATTTGATAACACCCGGCGCCATGATTGCAGCTGCCATCCTGTTGGGGCGGGCGTTGGCCCCCGTGGAGACCGCGATCGCAGGATGGACGAGTTTCGTATCCGCCCGCCTCGCCTACAAGCGACTCAAGGAGCACATCGAGGAATATCCTCCAGAACGCCGGCGGACATTGTTGCCGAATCCAGTTGGTCAGCTGACGGTGGAGAACGTGAGCTACTCGGTTCCGGACGCAGGCCATACGATTCTGAAAGATGTCTCCTTTCACGCGATGCCAGGCGAGGTGCTTGCGATCGTCGGTCCATCGGGTGCGGGCAAGAGCACACTTTGTCGGCTCCTCGTTGGGTTAAATGAACCGTCCGCCGGCCGGATCAGACTGGATGACTCGAACATACAGCATTGGGACCGCCAACAGCTCGGCGCGCTCGTCGGATACCTGCCGCAGGATGTCGAGCTCTTTCCAGGCACCTTACACGAGAACATTTCCCGCATGCGCCCGGCCCGTGACGATGAAGTCGTTGCGGCTGCCAGGCTCGCGCATGTCCACGAAATGATCCAGCGCCTGCCCATGAGCTATGAAACGCTCATCGGTAATGGCGGCGTCCGTCTTTCGGGAGGTCAGCGCCAACGCGTAGGTCTGGCGCGCGCTGTCTTTGGACGGCCGCATCTCGTTGTCCTCGATGAACCTAACGCCAATCTGGATCAGGCCGGAGAGGCAGCCCTCGCCAAATCGCTCCGCGATCTCAAGGCGCGGGGTTCTGTTGTCGTGGTTGTCGGGCACCGTCCCTCCACACTGGCCCAAGCCGACAAGCTGCTCGTGCTGCAGAATGGCAGCGTGGCCCTCTTCGGTCCGCGCGATGAGGTGCTCGAAGCCTGGAGCGAGGCCGTTGCCAACGAGGGGGGCGTGGATACTCTTCCGCTGCGCCGTCCGCCAAGTGCACAACATGCATTGAAGCCGCCTGAAGCCAATGCCGAGGCAGGTGCCACATGAGCAATTCCGAGATCATGGTGCGGGGTCTTCACGGCCTATCCTCGTCCTTGACCGCCCCGCAACTTCCAGAACCGCATACAGGGCCCGGTCCGCTTGCCGCTTTTGTGCGCGCTCCCGTGTGGAAGGGCTATGTGCTCATTTCCGTCTTCGTCTTGGGGTTCGGCTTCTGGGCGGCCTACGCCCCCCTTTCCAGCGGCGCCGTGGCCCCCGGCATTGTTAGCACGAACAGCAGCCGGCGCACGGTGCAGCATTTGGAAGGCGGCCTCATTCGCGAGCTTAAGGTCAAGGATGGTGATGTGGTTCGAGAGGGCCAGCCACTTGTCGTACTTGAGCCGGTGCAGCCCCGCTCGGCACACGAAACACTTCTGTCGCAGAAGCAGGCCCTCTTGGCCCGCAAGGCCCGTCTCGAGGCGGAGAGGAACGGACTTGCGGCCGTCGCGTTTCCTGATGAGCTCTATCTCGGTGGCGAACTCATTCCGCTGGCGGTTTCGCAACGCGAGATGTTTGAGACACGCCAGGCCGCGCACGCGGCACGGCGCAATCTCCAAAAGCAGCGGATCGAGCAACTCTCGGAACAAATCAAGGGGCTCAACACCCAGATCGCGAACGTCAGCGCTCAGTTGGCCTTGATCCAAGAGGAAATCGCGGGGAAGCAGGAGTTGCTCGATAAGGGCCTGATACCGAAGCCGGAGGCATTGCGGTTGCGCCGCGCCGAGATCGAACTCGCCGCCCGCCGCTCCGAGTTCGAGACCGAAATCCGCAAGTCGGAACAGCAGATCGGCGAAACCAACCTGCAAATCGTCAGCGCTGAGACGGTGCGGCTCGACGAGATCACCGCCGAACTCGACAAAGTCAACAACGAGCTTACCGAGCTCGCCGAGCGCCTCCGGGCCAGCGAGGACATTCTCAATCGCACCACGATAACGGCTCCTATCGGCGGCACGGTCATCAACATGCGGTTCAAGACGGTGGGTGGTGTCGTACAGCGAGGCGAACCCGTCCTCGAAATTGTCCCCAAGGACGAGGCGCTCATCATCGAGGCCAGGGTCTCTCCCAACGACATCCAGCTCCTGCACCCGGGACAGGCGGCCCAAATCCATCTCACGGCTTATTCGGCTCGGGTGATGCCGCGCATCAGTGGGGTCGTCCGCTCCGTTTCCGCCGACCGCGTCACCGATCCCAACGGCTATCAATCCTACTTTCTGGCGCGCGTAGAGGTCGATCGCGAAGAGCTGAGCAAGCGAGCCAAGGACGTGGCGCTTTTGCCCGGAATGTCGGCCGAAGTCATTTTCGTCACCGAGGAGCGCACGCTGCTCCGATACCTCTTGAGCCCCATCGCCGATGTCCTGCGGCGGGGCATGCGAGAGTCGTGATGGAGAGGCACATAGGTCGGTTGAACTGAAATTTCAGTTCGACGATGCGTCTCGAAATCCGATGTTTCTCAGATAACCACATTTGCCGGTTGCATCTAACCTGACACACTCCATGCCACGCGCCTGCGCCTCATCGCGATACCAAGGGTAAGTTCGAAACCGCGCCGCGCGGGATTTGGCCACTGTTCAATTTCGTGGACCCGATCTCGAAATCGGCATTATCGAGATTTCGCAAGACGTGTCAGGATCATGTGGCGATCAGGCAACATTTCGCCATCATAAATAGCTGTGGTGTTCGACTTCACTTGCATAATGCGCTCAGCGGGTGTGAGTCGATTCGGAAGAACTTGCATTTCCTCATGATGCCCCGAGAGGGCAATGTATGCGTTGGGGTGCGAAATGAAGAACCGGACAGCGCTCTGTGAGGGCATAGCACTCAGGAGCGGCTTGCGTCCTACCATCGGGCTCAGACCGCATGTGAACGGTGCGGCTGCTTATTGCAGACATGCGCTGGAAATGGCGCCGAGAGCCTTGTTGGGCCTCTCTTCTAACTATCCGATCACGGGATCGTTTGAGGGCCTGCATCAACTGAAAGTAGCTGAGTGAGCTCGCTAGAGAGCTCGGAGAGGGAAGTACTATGCGTACATCAATCGGACTTGGAGCCGTCGCCATGATTGTGGCCCTTGCGGCTGGCTCCTCGGCTCAAGCAGGTGGTCTGCGCGACTGCTACCTGCGTGCAGATACCGGCTATGGCTGGAGTGAGGATTCCGACGCAAACGCCACGATCACCGATTTTGGAACGGTTGTGTCCGGCAGTGTTTCCGATGGCGATCTGGATGACGGCTGGTTCGGCGAGGTCGGAATTGGCTGCGCTCTTTTCCGTTCCGAGACTGCGGGCGCTTCCATAAAGGATGCCCCGATTACGATGTCGTCAGATCGCGGCTTCCGCGCCGATGTAACGATCGGCTACCGCGAGGAGTTGGATTTTGACGGCTTGGCCACCGTGCCGCCGGCGACACTTCCCATCACGGTATCGGGAGACATTCAGACTTGGACGGCAATGTTCAACGTTTATTACGACTTCGGAAATTTCGGTGGTTTCACACCCTACATCGGTGCAGGCGTTGGAGCAGCGTTCCACGACATCGACGTCACATTCACCAATGGCACGACCGTAAAGCTCGACGACGATGAGACCGAGTTCGCCTGGGCATTGATGGCCGGTGTAAGCAAGGAAATATGCGACGGCTTGCTTCTCGACATCGGCTATCGCTTCATTGACATGGGCGACGTGGGCACGAAACATACGACATCCAACGGCGGAGGCAACAATTGCAATGGTAATTGCTGCGGTTGCCCGGAAACCTTTGGATTGGACCTCGACGATCAGGCGCATGAGCTTCGCGTTGGACTGCGCATGCCGCTCCATCACGAAGAGCCTCCACCGGAGCCGTTGAAGTAAAGGCTCCTCACGGGAGAACGAACGTGATCAAGACGAAGGCCCTGCGACACGCGCGGGGCCTTCGTCACGTTTGATGGACTCACCTACATCGTCGGCGGCCATTCCTGATGCACGAAGCATCGAGTTCGCAACAATCAAAAAAAATATTTCGCTTTAATTGATTCACTTAAACATTTGTCAAGCATTTTGCATTGACCGCCGAGGTATGCGTCATTAAAC
>CAZSNH010000250.1:0-5056 GCA_964607855.1 uncultured Hyphomicrobium sp.
CCGGCAGATCGTCAGCGATTTCGAGCCGGTCGACCGAGAGCTGGATGGTGCCGCTCCATTCGTCTTTGGCGAGGTTCAGAGCCGCCGACAGAATATCCAGCAGATCGCGGTCGTCCGAGGGCATCTCGGCTTCGGAGGCGTTGTGGAATCGTTCCCACATGTCGCGGTAGTTGATGGGGGAGGCAGCAGGCGTCGGGTCAGGCTCGTCGAGGGCGGGGCCGAAGATGCCGCCAAGCACGGAAGCCAGCGTTGACGTCCAGCTGTCGGATTCGGAGCGTTCCTCGGGTTCGGTGCGCGTCTTGTCACGCAGGCGGTTCTGCGCATGCTCAAGCAGGCGGCGCGTCGAAAGCCCGCTGAACTCCTCGAAGAAATCGGGGCCGAAGAACTGGGTTGGATCCGGAAACGCAGCACCGCCGCTGCGGGTCACAGCTTCATGTTCGAGCCGTTTGGCGATGATGAGGCGGGCTTCATCGGCCGTCCGGCATTCCATGAGACCCACCGGTCCGGCTTTCTCGATGCGGTCGATATACGATTGAGCGAGCACCCCGCGAACCTGGCCGTAGAAATCATCGAGGCACGAGATAATGATGATGGAGTTCGTGAGCCGGTTGGCAATCTGAATGAGATCGCGGACCGCCTTCTGGAATCTCTCCTCGGCATCACCAAAGAAGCGCAGATCCTCGACTTGATCGATCGAGAAAACGAGGGCAGCTCGTTCTACTGTCCAGATCAGAGTTCCGATGGCCGTGATGATTTCGAACGCGCGGTCCTCCCCGGTGTTGGGGTCAAGTGCTGCGACTGCCTGGTGCGCGAGCGGAGTAAGCTGGCGACCATAGAGATACTGGCGAATGCGCTGATCGATGCGCGGGTCCTTGCGCTCGAGGTAGAGAAGGGCACGCACGATGTTGATGTCGAGTTCGAGGTCGCGGAATTTCGGACTGGCCACGATCTCATCGGCAAGCTCGAGAACAAGTTTTGCGAGCTCGTCGTCACCGAGAGTTGCGTCCCGCAATTCGTCGAGGCGCTTCTTGGCGATCACTTCGGCGTCCGAAAAGAGCCGTCGCGTCAGCCGCGCGAGGCTGCTTTCACCGCCCCTGTCGGGATCGTACGGCTTCTCCAGGCTATGGATCAGCCGGCGCAGATAATAGTCGGCGTAATTTGCGATATCGGGCGTCATCTGCGCATAGCCGAAGTAAGCCTTGCCCTCACGGTGAGCCGCGGTTCTGAGGGCGCGCAGGAGATGGGTTTTTCCGGCACCCGATTGGCCATGGAACAGGAGGATGCGGGCCTGTGTGGCCGAGTCACGGCCCTGGCTGACGGCGTCGAGAAGGTCCTGGAACTTGCGCCGCGCCTTCGAATGCACCTCAACCACATCGACGGCATCAGCGTGCCAGATGTCGTCTTCCCAGGTGATGGAGTGTTCGAATGCCGGGAGAAGCTTCTCCGGCTTTGCTGCGGACTGTGTATTGTGATGCATCAATCAATATTCCTCGAAGCGCATACTGAAGCCGGACCGCAACCCGGTTACGGCAGACAAACGCGTCTAATCCTCTACGCGAACGAAGTGCCACACGGTGTTCTTGTAGGTGATAGCCGAGCTCTCGAGTTCGGCGAGGGCCTTCTTGTCCTTGAGGTCGGCATTCGCAAGCATGATCTTGCCGGCACGATGGGCCTCGGCGAGCATGCATTTGAATTCGATCTCGGAGATGTTCCACTCCGGATGAGACGCGCGAATCGCAGTCCACACATGAGAGATATACGCCTTGCGGTTTCCTGGCCAGCCCTCAGCTTTCGAACGCGCCGCCAGTTGCACTTTGGCTGCGAACTGGCCGAGGTCGGGCCGCGGCGAGAGCTCAGAGGGCGAGGCCGCGGGGGCTGCGTCGTTGGCGGCCGGAGAAAGTTTGCGCGGCGCAGTCGTGATGGGCAATGCGGGTGCCCGCGCTTCGAGAATTCTACTTCCGAGCCCGCGCAGGAGAGCCGCGCGAAGTGAATCGGTATCCGTTTCGACGGAACCCGCATGTTCGGCCGCGAGCTCGGCAATGAGACGCGTGTCGGTGCCAAAATCTTTCGGCGTTCTAGCAAGCTGTCCCGCGAGCATACGCCCAGCCTTGGCCGGAAGCCCGGAACGTTCGCCGAAGCCGGTCTTGATTTTGTTTCCGAATGCCCGCTCAAGGGCGATCATCGCCAGCTGGGCGCGAATTTTCGCCGGTGGCTGGTTCTTTTTCAGGGGCAGTCCAAACGCCACCTGCACGATGAGCCCGCGCAAGCTGTCCTGGCGCATGAGTGCTTTGAGCTTGGCGGGTGGCTCCTTTTCGATGCCGAGGGATTTGGCAATCAGTCCGATGTCGCGCTGCTGCGCCCAGTCCGATCGCACGTTCGAGCTACCGAGAAAATCAACGGCGACCTTGCCACCGGCTGGCGTCGCACGCAGCCGGCCCCGGGTTTCGGTTGCGAAACCGGAGGCGACCAGCAAACCAATCTGAAGCTCTGCCATGCGGCGCCAGTCGGCGGGGGAGAGCTTGTGCGAGAAGAGTGGTGCGAGGTCGCGAACAAGCTCGGCTCGCGTCGCGCCGTCGTCACAGACGATGCGAGTCAAAAAAAGTGCGCCAAGTGCCGTCGGGCTTGCCAGTGGTGGAGGCCCGCGATGGGCCTCGGTGCCGGCCATTGCCATATGCACGCCTCCCTTAGGGCAGCCAACCCAAGAGCCGAGGCCCTCGTGAGCGTTAACAACCCAGCCTTCGTCCGGACGCGCGAATCACCGGCTTCATCAAATTCATGATGAGGGATCGGTGTTGCGGTTTAAAGATTGTCCGCTTGGTGAGTGGGGGAATGTTGTGGGGGCGTGGCAAGCGCGTATTGCTCCTGCAATTCGAAAGAAAAACAGAAAATTCATAGCGCTAAGAATTGCTGGGACGAGCTTTCGCCGCAGCCGTGCCCAATTGGCGACAACATCTTCAGGGCAAATGAAAAACGGCCACGAGGGATGGATTTTCCAGATGCAGGGGGGGGCGCTATGGGCACAGGAAGGGATGATCCCAGATCGAAACTCGAAGTGGCGGTTCGTTACCTTTAACGGCGAGTTAACGGGTCTTTGCGATGCTCACATATCCAACCGCGCGTATCCCTGCGGGAGTAAAAATGATGTATCGCGTCGCAGCCGCCGCCGTCTTGGCGGTATCCCTCACAGCTTGTAGCCTCGGCACAAGCTCGATCTCCTCCGGTTTTGCAGATAATCCGACTACGGCTTCCATTTCCTCGAAACGAGCCACTCCGAGCGGTGCTCTGGGTGGGGATGCTTCGAGTGTAGGCGCGCCGGCTGGCCAGCGCGTTGCCGCGCTCAATGACAAGGCCCCGGTTGGGACCTTTGAAAAGGCGCCGCGTGGGGCGTTGGCCGACCGCGACTATTCAGGAACGATGCTCGATCCTGAAAAGGCGCGCGACATGATCAATCAGTATCGGAAGGACAAAGGATTGAAGCCTCTGAAGCTCAATCCGGAATTGACGGAAGCCGCGAAAGCCCATTCGCGCGATCTTGCCAAGTGGGACCGTATCTCACATTACGGCTCAGACGGCTCCAATCCCTGGGACCGCGTGAAGCGCACAGGTTACAGGGCGCGCCTCGCGGCGGAGAACGTCGGCACCGGCCAGGTTGACTTTGCGGAAGTGTTCAAGGGCTGGCAGGAAAGCCCTGGCCACAACAAGAATCTCCTCCTCTCTGACGCCCAGGAAATGGGGATCGGTCTTGTGCAGGACCCCAAGACCGAATTCAAATCGTTCTGGACCCTGGTGCTCGGTGCTCCCATGTAGCCGAAGCCGCAATTCACAATTCCATAGCGTAAAAAGATCGAGAGGACCGGATCAGCGATCCGGCCCTCGTTGGTTTTGGATAGGGGCCGAACGTGTAAGTGCTCACTACCTCGTGTGCCAGATGGCAATATCGAGCTTCAAACGCCTTCGCGCCGCGACATAGCTCATTAAGGCCCCGGCAACGAGCGCGATCGAGGTGGCTGTCGCGGCTCCGATCAGGCCCCAACGAGGAACGAGCGCCAGATTGAGGGCTATGTTCAAGAGGGCGGTGATCGACAGCAGGATGGCGCAGAGCCTTTGCTCGCCGAGCATGCTCAATAGGATGTCCGCCGGGCCCATGGCCGAGCGGACGAGGAAGCCGATGACGAGCACGAACATGATTGGATAGCCGGCCGTGAAATCCGGACCGAAAAGCGCCAGCAGAGGTTTGCCGGCAGCCAGAATAATCGCAGCGCCTGCGAGCGAGGGCCAGAATGTCCATTTGGCGGCGTGGCAAACAAAGGCTTCGAGGCTCTCACGGTCGCCCTTTGCGTGGAGCGCCGAAAACCGCGTCGCCACGGCACTTCCCACGGCATAGTGCACGAAGAGAATAAGAGCCATCGTCTTGGCGGCAGCGAAGTAGACCGCGATATCGGACGGGGTCATGTAACGCGAGATGATAAGCACATCCGTGTTCTGCATAACGAGTTCGCAGGCGTAAACGGCAATGAATGGCAGCGAGGTCGCGAACCATGTCCGATAGTCGGTTTGGGGTCTCACTTTCGGAATCTCGCGGTCAATTCCCCGATTGACGAAAATCGCTTGGGCGAGCGCGGCCACAAGGGTGGCGCCAATTGCGGCTGCTGCTGCCGTCGTGGCGGAGAGGACGAATCCGCTGATATGGGCAATGGCGACGAAGGCGACGATGAGAGACGGTCTTACGATGTAGGGTGGCAACAAGGACACGAATGTCCAATCCCTGCCGCGTGCGATCGCCGTCTGCACATCCGTGAAGGCATAAAGAGGAATGCATGCCAAAATGAGATAGGCGGGCAGCCGTGTGCTCGGCTCGAGCTCCGAGCCGAAGAGACTGATTGCTGCGGCAGCAAACGCTGAAACGAGGAGGCCTGCGAAAAGGGCCGACACGCGAACGCCCTGCGCAAGGCCGCGTGAGAGTGCGTAGTCCCCATGCACGGAATATTGCGGCAGGAGCCGGACCGTCGTTCCGCTCAGTCCCAGTGACGAGATACCACCGAGCACCAGCACCCAT
>CAZSNH010000251.1:0-2688 GCA_964607855.1 uncultured Hyphomicrobium sp.
TTCGCACACTCTCCAAAGGCTGCGACAAGTCAGGAACTCTCTGTCGCCTGTTCCTTAGGTTACAGCGTCACAACGATTCCGAGTGCATTAATTCATGAGGGAGTGGCACTCGCACTTATCGAAATAAAGTTTGGAGTGGAAAATGCAGATAGGAAGAACTGCCTCTGTGTGGGGAGCGCTGGCTGCAACAGTACTCTGCTCTCTTCCATCATTCGCCGCCACTGATCCGACTGGGATCTGGTTCGACCACAACGATCGTGGTGCGGTGGAGATCAAGGCATGCGCGAGCGGGAACGGATTGTGCGGCTACGTCGTCCATATCAAGGACCCCGCAAAATCGAAGAACTGCGGGCTGCAAATTCTGGGTGAAGTGACCGACGGCGGCGGCTGGATTTATAGCCCTGAGCGGAAGCGACGGTACGACGTAGCGCTCACGCGCCTGAGCGAAGACAAGCTCAGAGTGGTCGGAAATGCGGGCTCGAGATTCTTCAGCAGGACCTTCACCTGGAAACGCGCCCCTGACAACATCGAGCGGTGCAGCGAAGGAAACGGAGCCTCCAGCGCAGAAGCGGTTAAGCCTCAAAAATCTGCCGAAGCAGCAAGCACGGTCTCTGCGACTAGGGCTTCGCCCCCTCCGGCCTCGACATCGACAGGGGCTATGGCTCTGATGACGAGCACCACTGTTCCCCAAAAGGCATCCGAAACGACCACCCAAGAAGCAAGCATTGCCACAGCCGTCCCGGCACCGGCGAGAGCCACTGCGGCCCCGGCTGCAGCCGCGGAGAGCAGTCAACCGGCTGCCAAGACGACAAAAACTGCGACGCTCTCGGAGCGCATCGAGAGTTTGACTGAGCGCGGCTCTGGAAAGAAATGCAAGTACCGCATCCCCTACATCGGCCGAACAATCTCGGCGCCCTGTAGGAACTAATGGCCTGGTGATTGGCGTTCGCTGGGTGTGCTCCCAGTGAACGCCTCAGACACCGACGCACGAATACGACCCGTGTGTGGGATAAGGCCTCACAGCGCGAGTGACGAGGGAAGAATGGAAACCCCGCTCGTGTAGCGGCACGCGCCGACGATCGCCGCAAATTGACGAGCGGCAGATATTCCGCTCGATCCAGCCAAGTATGTCTTTGCGGATTGGCCGTATTCCGATCCGTCGCGGTTCGTCAGTTACCCAGGGAACAACGAGATCGGCCGGAAAGTGTCAATGTATATTGGCCGCATTGCGCACATCAAGCCAATGGTTGCTTGACCAGCCCGCAATGTCCCTCGTTCTTTGCGGATCACGGAGAAGACCATGCCGAAGGTTGCCGCGAATCCGAGCCAGCATACTGGCTCTCGGCGCTTTAATGCGGAGGAGATCAATGCACTCAAGGAACGGGACAATTGGACCAACTTCAAGCACATCGGATTCATCTACCTCATTATCGTCTGCACGATCGGAGGAACCTATTGGAGCATCTCTCAGATTTCAGCAGCTGGCCTGCCCTGGTGGTACGATATCCCAATAGCTGTCATTGCCATCGCCGCAATCGGAGCGTGCCAGCATCAGTTTGGCTGCGTCGTCCACGAGGGAACACACTACATCCTGTTCCGTAATCGAAGGATGAATGAAATGGTGTCGGACTGGCTGGCGGCATTCCCGATCTACACCACAACTCATGCGTTCCGATTGCACCATCTCGCCCACCACCAGTTCGTCAATGACCCAGCGCGCGATCCCAACTTCTCGCAGGCCAAGGACAGCGGACACTGGCTGGACTTCCCGCTGACCCACATGGAGCTGCTACTCTCGATCGCAAAGCAATTAAATCCGCTCCGGCTTCTGAGCTACATCCGGGCTCGGGCACGCTATAGCGCTTTGGGAGTCGATACGAACCCCTATGCCGACGAGTCGCGTCCGGGTTCGCCTTGGGTCATGCGCAATATCGTGCTGTTTGCCGTGGGAGTACCAGTGATCCTCATTCCGCTGAGATACGCAAACGAATGGGATCTTGCAGCGGCCCTTTTGGTGGTCGTGTGCGCTCTGGCCGCCCTATTTTTTTGGATGATTCCCGAGTCGCATTTTCCGCAAAGCCGCATCGAACCGGTGCTTTCGCATCGCGCCACTGCCTTGAGCCGTATCGCCTTTATGGGTCTTCTTTACGGAGGTCTGACCGCCTGGGAGTATGAGAGCGGCGTTCGTGTGTGGCGCTATTTCGGACTGCTCTGGATTTTGCCGCTCTTCACGACATTCCCGCTCTTCATGGTCCTGCGCGAATGGATTCAGCATGGCAATGCTGATCGTGGCCGCTATACAAACTCGCGCATCATTAAAGTAAACCCTCTATTCCGGTTCGCCGTGCTTCCGTGGGGAATGGATTATCACCTCCCCCATCATTTGTTCTCGTCCGTTCCGCACTATAAGTTGAAGAAGCTTCATGAACTGATGCTGCGCGACGCCGAATACGCGGCGAAGGGAGAAGTCGTCGAAGGCTGGGCCATCCACGGCGCGAGCGGCTTCCCAACAGTCGTCGACGTACTTGGCCGGAAATTCGCGGCTGCGAACAAAACAGTTCATGTCGACGAGGCAACGCTTGAGCTTGCCGACGTCAATGATAGGACCGCCATCCAGCGCCATGTCGAGGCGTCGCGACAGGGATCAACGCGACTTCCCATGATAGAGCCTGATCGCGCGCTGCCCGG
>CAZSNH010000251.1:2698-5055 GCA_964607855.1 uncultured Hyphomicrobium sp.
AAGCGACTACCTGATCCTCTATGGCGGAAGGCCCAACAGCGCGCAGTCTCGCAACGCAAGCGCCTTCCGTTAAGGCTTCCTCATCGCCACGTCGGGTATGTTTTACGCATGGTGAGAGCTACGAGGAGCGCATTTGCAGTTCGCGCCAGAAATGGACCGATAATCTCACTGCCGAAGTATCGCGGACCTGGGTCGGCCGGCCACGTCCAACGGACGGACGGCAGACCCCAGGCAGGATTCGGCTGATCTCCCTCAAGTGAAGAGGAAGTCGACAGAAGTAACGGTGTTGGCGCCGGTCCCATTGACGCCATTGAGGCGGAGGGTGCCGAGCGCGTCGACGCCGTTTGTGTCGAGGATCGTCACCAGAGTGAAGTTGTTCACAATGTCGGCGGCGATGGTCACCCGGCTCGTGAAATTCGAGAGATTCACGCCGAGACCGTTGAGTTCGATCAGGTCCTGGCCGCCGTTGGCGTTGGCATCGAAGCCCGTCACGGTATCGTTGCCGAACGCGACATTGCCGACAATGCGGATCGTGTCGTTGCCGGTGCTGACGATGAGCGTATCATTGCCGGCGCCGCCGATGAGAACGTCGCTTGCGCCGCCGCCATTCAGCGTGTCGTCGCCGGCGCCACCGTCCAAGGTATCGGCCCCGCCATTGCTGGTGATGACGTTGTTGAGGATGTTGCCCGTCCACACGCGGTTGCCCGTGCTGCCGGCCAAGATGACGAGGTTCTCGACGTTATCAGCGAGCGTGTAGGTGAGGAGTGACGTCTCCACCGTATCCGTGCCTTCATTATGCGCCTCGATGACGGCATCGAGGGCGCTGTTCACGACATAGGTGTCGTTTCCGATGCCGCCCGTCATGGCATCGTCATTGGCGCCGCCGTCGAGACGATCGTTGCCGGCCCCGCCATTCAGCGTGTCGTTGCCGGCCCCGCCATTCAGCGTGTCGTTGCCACCAAGGCCGTCGAGGACATTGTCTCCCGCGGTACCTGTGAGCGTGTTCGCGCCCTGGCTTCCGATGACGTTCTCGATGCTGATCAGCGTATCAGTTCCGGTTTGACCGCTTGAGGCCGTGCCATTCGCGAGATTGACGTTCGCGTTGGCCGTAGTTCCGGAAAGGTCGTAGGTGTCGATGTCGGCGCCACCATTGTAGGTGTCGTCTCCATCTCCAGCCGTTGCCACGAAGCGGTCGTTACCTTCCCCGCCGGCCAGAGCGTCAGCATTACCGCCCCCGGTCAGAACATCAGCTCCTGCACCACCCGTAATGGTGTTGGCCAGGTTGCTGCCCGTGCCGGTGAAGTCGCCCGTCCCGATGAAGGCAAGGTTCTCGACGTTGGCGAAGGTGGCCAGCGAGAGAACATTGAGAGTGGTCCGGATGGTGTCTATCCCTGCGCCAGCGGCCTCAATCACGGCATCGCCCGCATCGTCGACAACGTAGGTATCAGCACCCGCTCCGCCGGTCATCTGGTCGGCGCCGGCTCCGCCGTCGATCGTATCGTTGCCAGCATCGCCTGTGATGATGTCATTACCCCCGAGAGCGAAGATGATGTCGTTGCCGCGCCGCGCGGTGATGACGTCACGGCCTTCCGTACCCGTGATTGTGTCAGCGGCATTGGAGCCGCGCAGGATGTCACCCACGACCGCTGTCGGCTCTGTGATCACTTGCTCGGCTGTGCCTTCGTCGTCGACGTAATCGATGACGACGCGCAGCTGCAGACCGACTTGGGCAGCGCGCGGACGGAAGGCCAATTCGTTGGCCCCTGGGATGTCGGTCCACGTAAAGCCATCCGCCGACGACTGCCACTGAATCAGCAGTGGCCCGTTGTTCGTTCCATCGGCATCGAAGATCGTTCCGACGAGGTTCAGGTTGTCGTTGTTCGTCGGGGTAAGATTGTCGATCGCCATCGTGCTGACAGGCGCATCGTTGATGTTGATGAGATCGAGAGACGCCGTGTTAGGCACCGGCGGGTTGGTGCCATCGGAGACGAGGAACGTGAACAGAACCTGCGATCCGTCGTTTGCAGGCGGAGTGAAGGACCACTCAAGACCTGGGACGACTTCTATCAGCGTTCCGCTTCCGGCCTGAAGGTTGAGGATCTGCAGGTCTGCGAGCGGCGTATCAAAGTCGTCCGCGCCTTCCAAGAGTTGCGCTCTCGTGATGGTGATCGGCGTAGGATTGTCCGATTCAGGCACCGGCGGCGTCAGAATGATTGGCACCACGGAAGGAGCGAATGGGCCTGCCGTGCCAACTGGCGGCGTTGGAGCCGAGAAGACAGATTCGGGAATCCCGTGGTTATCCGTAAAGGAGGCTCTGACGCGCAGCCTAAGCCCGTCGAGCTCGTATTCGGCCGTCG
>CAZSNH010000252.1:0-5049 GCA_964607855.1 uncultured Hyphomicrobium sp.
AGGCGCCTGATTGCGGAACGCGGGCGCGGGCGCTGGCGCCGGCATGGGCCCGTGAGTGGCCATCGGCCGCGCCCTGACGGCCCTCAAATTGACCTTTGTCCGCTCAGCATGGCGAATACCCTGGAATTAGGGCGCTCTCCGCCCGTTGACGGGGCCAAATCAGACATCAAGTTGGTGACGCCAATTGTCTCATCAGCTGTATTTTTCCGATTTTGCGCTGTGGGTTCGCCCTGTTCAGGCTTGCTGTTCTGGCAAGCGCGGGCCATGAACGGAAACGCCACTCGACCGCTGGAGGTAGAATTGAAAGCCCGCATTCGCATCACCCTCAAGAACGGTGTGTTGGATCCGCAGGGTAAGGCCATCGAGGGTGCGCTCGGTGCGCTCGGCTTTACGGGTATCGAAAACGTGCGTCAGGGCAAATATATCGAGCTAACTCTGCGAGAGACCGACGAAGCCAAGGCCCGTGACAGCGTTGAGCGCATGTGCAAGGACCTGCTCGCCAATACCGTCATCGAGAACTACAGCTACGAGCTTCTTAGTTGAGCCCTTCGCGAACCCTTCTCCCGATTTAGAGAAGCCTCGGATGGCTGACCCCCACCTAAGGTATGAGATCGAATGGCGCCGCGCGTAGAGGGTTTGTAAACCGCCGGTGCTAGTCTTCCGACATTTCAAAACAGGCCGGAACGTGCAGATGGCATTCGGTTTCAAACGCATTTTTCCAGAATGGGCTGGCGCAGCTGGAAGGCGGGACTCACTACACACCGGGGATTTCTTCAGTCACGTGCTCGAAGAGCACTCGGTTCCGACATTTGTCATCGGCAGCGACAGGCGGGTCCTGATCTGGAACAAGGCTTGCGCCGAGCTCACCGGGCTTGCGGCCGAGGAGGTCATCGGCAAGCCTGATCATTGGCGCGGATTCTACCCCGCCCCCAGACCATGCCTTGCCGATCTCGTTCTCGAGGACGCGGCTTCGAAATCGGCACACCTCTATGCCGCGAGCCGCGTAAAGGGAGCGCGCGAAGCCGGCCTCGCTGCGGAGAATTGGCTCGACCTTCCTTGCGGCAAACGTGTCTATATCATTATTGATGCCTATCCCATCTACGGGCCGCGGGGCGAGCTCGTGGCCGTCATAGAGACGCTGCGCGATGTGACTGCAGAGAAGAATGCCGCGAGCCAGGCCGAGCTCATCCGGAAGAAGGCGGAGGAGGAAGAGGCCATTGCCGCGGCAGAGCGTGAGAAGGCCATCACGCTTGCCGGTGAAGGACTATCCCGCCTGGCCAAGAAGGACCTCACCTGCCGCCTCGGCGAGGAAATGCCGCCCGCCTTCCACAAGCTTCGGGCCGACTTCAATGCTGCGCTCGACCAGTTGAGCGCGGCGCTCACCTCCGTCGTCAAGACTTCGTCCTGGATCACGACCGGCGCCGAGGAGATGTCCTGCGCAGCAAGGGATCTCGCCAAACGGACCGAAGAGCAGGCCCAGGGCCTCGACAAGACGAAATGCTCTCTCAAGGAAATCACTGCGCTTCTCTCGAACACGGCACACGATGCCGGCACGGCCCACGACATGGTGAAGGACGCCATCGAGAATGCTCGCAAAGGCGGGAATGTAGTCGGGCGAGCGGTTTCTGCCATGAAAGAGATCGAGCAGTCTTCGCTTCAGATCTCGGAGATCATCGCCGTCATTGATGAGATAGCGGTGCAAACGAACCTGCTCTCGCTCAACGCCGGAATCGAGGCGGCGCGCGCCGGCAATGCCGGCAAGGGGTTCGCTGTTGTGGCAAGCGAGACGCGCGCGCTTGCCCAGCGCTCGTCCGATGCAGCGCGCCAGATCAAGTCACTCATCACACTATCTGCAGACCATGTGAAGGCGGGTGCCAAGCTCGTTTCGCAGAGCGGCTCAGCCTTCGAGCAGATTCTCGTGAGCGTCGCCGGCATCGAGACGGCCGTCGCATCCATTGCCGACCGGGCGGCCAGTCAGGCCGGAACGCTTCGTCAAATCGAGGCCGCGGTTCAACGTATGAGCGACCATACGAATCAGAATGCAGCTGCTGCCCAGCACGCCTCCGCAGTGAGCTCCGAGTTCATTACCCAAGCACTCTCGCTCTCCGAAACGATGGCCGAGTTCCGGCAAGCCGCCCAAACCCTTCCCCGCGAACCCTCCAGGCCTGTCGCGGCCGTAACGGCCGTTCCGCCGGCGAACGCCGCGAGGCTTGCGGCTGCATTCGGCCGGGCCGCACTCCGCGCCGCAGGATGAGCCAGGCTGGCGCGGCCCATTGCAGGGGTTGGTGATGGAGCTCTCTAGCGCATGGACTTCGAGGTCCCACCCGGCTAATCAGGGGGGGCCTATCGGCTCTACCGAGAGACCATTATGCTCCGCGCATCCGTCATCGTCTTCCCCGGCTCCAACTGCGATCGTGACGTCAAGGTTGCCCTCGAGCAAGTCACAGGCTTCCCGGTGAAAATGGTCTGGCACGGCGATGCCAGCGTGCCTGCTTCCGACCTCATCGTACTGCCCGGCGGTTTTTCGTACGGCGACTATCTGCGGTGCGGAGCCATGGCCGCCCATTCGCCGATTATGCGCGACGTCATCGCGAAAGCGAAGGCCGGAACCCCTGTGCTCGGCATCTGCAACGGCTTTCAAATTCTTTGCGAAAGCGGCCTCCTGCCTGGCGTTCTGATGCGCAATGCCAGTCTCAAGTTCATCTGCCGCGACGTCTACTTGAGGGTCGACAACGATCAGACCTTTTACACGAGGTGCTACCGCAAGGATCAGGTGATCCGCATCCCGATTGCGCACGCGGAGGGTAACTATTTCGCCGATTCTGAAACACTTGACCGCCTCGAAGGCGAAGGGCGCGTGGTGTTTCGATATTCCGACAAGGCCGGCAATGTCTCGCCTGAAACATGCCCGAACGGCGCCCAGCGCAACATCGCGGGAATTTGTGATTCAACCGGGCGTATTCTCGGCATGATGCCCCACCCAGAGCGTCTTTTTGAGTTGGCGCTCGGCGGCACTGATGGCCGGCGCATCTTCGAGAGTGTCGTCGTCAGCATGGCGGAGGCGGCTTAGCCCAATAGTGCGCGCTTCACAGCCCTCTCAAACTTGCTATTGTGAATGTCATGAGCTCGCGCATTTGCCTAACCCTTACCGTCTCTCTCGCCGTCCTCATGAGCGCGATTGGGATGGGGCAGGCCGCCAACCGGCGCGCATGTCAGTCGCTTGAGCAGCGCTTTGAGCAGATCAAGGCCGCAGCCGGTCCGGCTGAGTGGAACTCGCTTTTGTTTTCGGCCGCGGCCAAGGGCTGTGAGAACCTTTGCCAACGGTTGCTTGGCGCGGGCGCCTCTATTAAATCTCGCGACCGGCTCGGAAACATGCCCCTTTCGATCGCCGCGAGGGCAGGCCATGAGAAAATCGTCGAGCTGTTTCTCGTCCAGGGGGCGCCGGTAAACGCCAGAAACCTCGAGGCCTCGACTGCGCTATTTCTCGCTACGGAGGCAGAACGGCGCGACGTGGTCGAAATTCTGCTGACCCACGAAGCTGACCCAAATCTGCCGGGGCGAAGCGGCATCACACCTGTCGGAGCTGCCGCCTATTCCGGCAATCCGCAGCTTGCCTCGCTTCTCCTCGCCCATGGGGCGGATCCCAGGATTGCCGATGCCACAGGCAAGACTCCCCTCATCTATGCCGCCGGAAGAGGCTTCACACCCGTGGTGAAGCTGCTCCTGGACCATGGCGTGGACGTCAATCACCGTGGCATGCACGACTTGACCGCGCTCATGTGGGCGGCAGGGCATTCGGAGGAAGCGGGGTCCGCTGACGTTCAAGAGACCATCAAGCTTCTGCTAAGCCGTGGCGCAGTCCTCAACGGGGTGGATGATCGCGGCCGTACAGCCTTGATGATTGCAGCCGAGCTCGGCCATCGGACGGCGACTGAAGCTCTGCTTAAGGCGGGAGCCGATACAAAGCTCGTCGACAAGTCCGGCAAGACTGCCTTTGATCTCGCGCACGATCAGGCGCTCAAGGCAGAACTCGTGGCCAGATAGCTGGCTTATCTACCTGGAGTGAGCTGAAGCGCCGAGAGGTAGTAAGAGAGAGCCGCAAGATCATCTGGCGGCGTCGCGTTCATAAGGTCCGACATGCCGGGATTATTTGCGCGCGTGCGCTCACGCAGATCCTTGATCGTCTTGTCCATGTACTCCCGGCTCTGACCGGCCAAACGCGGTACGGTTCCATCTCCCTGATACTCGCCGAGATGACAGCCTGTGCATGCCACCGATACATTGGCCGTGATTGCCTTCGCGGCAACGTCCTTGGGCGCTTCGGGCTGCTGCAGGTTAGGCCATGGCTTGGCTGCGAAGTATGCAGCGAGCGCCTGGAAGTCGGCTTTCTCTAGGCTGGCCACAACGGCCTGCATCTGCTCGTGCTTGCGGGCTCCGCTCTTGAAGTCGCGCAGCTGCAGGTAGATGTAACCCTCTTTCTGACCCCAAATCACGGGCGTGAGCTTATCGATGGGCACGCCCTTTTCGCCGTGACAGCCTGCACAAACCGTTGCCTTCTCTTCAATTCCACTTGAGCCCTGAGCGCCTGCTCCCGTTGTGGCGGCGAGCCCAATACCTATTGCCGAGCAAGTTGTAGCCAGCGAATATACTAATGATTTCATCTCTCAGCCTGCGGTTTTCAACTGCCACACAAGTTGAGGACGGAGCCGTGCAAGGGCTCCGTCCTCGATCGTCCTATCAAAGTTTACGGACCAGCGTCCGTCGCATCAATCGGTTGTGAACGCGATTATATTGTTCCCGCGCTTGTAATCGAGCTTGACGTTACCGCCAGCGGCGACCACGATGTACTGCTTGCCGTCAACCGAATAGGAGGAAGGCGGCGCATTGACACCAGCACCGGCCTGGAAGCTCCACAGCACCTTGCCGTCCTTGGCATCGTAGGCGCGGAACCAGCCGTTGCCCTCGCCGGTGAAGACGAGCCCGCCAGCAGTCGCCAAGATGCCGCCGATCATCGGCTGCGGGGTCTTGACCTGCCAAGCGATCTTGCCC
>CAZSNH010000253.1:0-5032 GCA_964607855.1 uncultured Hyphomicrobium sp.
ATCAAACGCACCGGGCGCAACCGGTTTGTAAGGAACGTTCTCATTGCGGCGGGAAATTCGAATGATAGAGACCTGTTGCCGCGCGTTCGTGCTCTCCTTGATGATCCTTCGCCTTTGGTCAGGGCCATGGCCGTCTGGGCATTGAAGAAATTGGCGGATGAGGCTGAACTCACGGTTGCGCGGCGGGCTCGGTTTGATCAGGAATGCGATGCTGACGTAAGGCGCGAGTGGAGCTAAAGCCTGCGCATGAAAAACCTCTTCTGCTTCGGATTTGGCTACTGTGCTGAGGCACTGGCGGTGCGGTTGAAACCGATGGGCTGGGCCATCTCCGGAACGTCGAAAACCGCTGATGGAGTTGACGCCCTCAAACGCGAAGGTTGGAATGCCTGTCTATTTGACGGCAGGACACCCTCAGTGGGAGCGCGCCGCGCTCTTCAAGTGGCAACGCATGTTCTCGTATCCGTACCGCCGGATGATCAAGGCGATCCCGTGCTCCGTCACCATGCGAGCGATCTGGCGGAAGTTCCTCAGCTCGCGTGGATCGGATATCTGTCCACAATCGGTGTTTACGGCGACCGTCAAGGCGCGTGGGTCGATGAAGTGAGCCAACTCAAACCGGCAAACGAAAGATCGCTTCGCCGGATGGGGGCTGAGAATGATTGGCTCGCCTTCGGACATTCGAGCGGAAAAAAAGTCGAGATCTTCCGCCTTGCCGGCATTTATGGACCTGGCCGCAGCGCACTCGACTCCCTAAGAGAGGGCACCGCGCGGCGCATCATAAAACCGGGTCAGGTCTTCAACCGCATCCATGTGGCGGATATCGCCTCTGTGTTGGCCGCGGCCATGTCAGGGCGCGGCCGTCATGCCATATACAACGTCACGGACGACGAACCCACCCCGCCTTCCGACGTCATCACATTTGCGGCCAAACTTCTGGGCATGGAGCCGCCGCCGGAAATCTCAATTATGGACGCAGGGCTCTCGCCCATGGCAGCAAGTTTCTACGCCGAGAACAAGCGAGTTCGAAATACGCGCATCAAGAAAGACTTAGGCGTCGCCCTGCTCTATCCCACTTATCGCGAGGGGCTTCGCGCTCTTGCGGCGCAACAAGCCTGATTCATTCAGCTCCGGTTCAGGCGCCATCCGGTTAATTGCCGGAATTCTGTCTCGGAATCATCTGTGATGGCGCTGTTTGGCTTGGGGTGGATCATGTCTCGCGTGGAGATGTTTTCTAAAGTCGCCGTCTCGATTGCGGTCCTCACCTATTTCAATGTTTCCGTCGCCACAGCGGACTCGGACCGCGCCGCCCATGCTATTGCCGAAAAATTTGCCTCCGATGGCAGAGAGACCAGGAGAAAAGAATCTGACGCCAAGGCGAAGGAGGAGGCGGGTCAAAAGGAAACGGCAAACCGCGCCGCCGAGCGCCTAAAAGCCGAGGAAGCCGAGATGCTCGCGCGGGCGCGCGCCGAAGCTGCTGAGCGCGAAGCCGCAGAGAGGGCCGAAGCGGAGCGCAGATTGGCCGAGGAAAAGGCGCCACTCGAGCAAGAGATCCGCAAGCACGAAGAGGAGCGCCGTGCTCTCGAAGCAAAGCGGCAGGCAGAAGCTCTCGCACTGTCGGAGAAGCTGCGCCGCGCCCGAGAACTGAGAGAGGCCAACCGTGAGCGGTCAAAATCGCCCTTTGCGGAAAGCGACAGGCTCGATCGGCCGAACTTTCTATCTGGTCCGCCACAGACGGGCGAAGTCGATGAAGAAAATGGAACGGCAGCGGCAATTGCCGTTCCGCCCGCAGCGGTCGCGGAACCCGAAAGGGCGCTGTGGCTGGAGCAGAATGTCACCGTTCTCCTGATCATGGAGCCGGGTGACCGCGGAATTCGCCGCTTCGATAAATCGGCCGACACTGTGCTGTGTCTCGGCGCCAAATGCTACGCCGGCATGGGAAGCGCAACGCCAGCAAAGCTGATGACGCGAGCGGCGGCCTTGGGCCCGGTAAATACACTAGGCGCGCGCGCGTGGGGCTGCCGGCATTCACTGACGTGCATATATCGTAACGTCGATCTCGGCGCTGAAAGCGGGTTCATTCAGCCGATCGACTTGAAGATACTGCGCCACGATCGGCGCGAAATTCGCCGTGTCAAGGCCGATTGGTCGTGTGAGGTCGATTCAGCTGGAAGTCTTCACTGCTTGAACCCGGTGCGCACGCGCTCCTGGCGCGCATGGATCGTTCCTGAGAGCGTGGCCGATCGTGCCGGTCCAGCAGCGCTCGAAGCCGCGCTGAATTACGGCCTCCCCGATCATCGCTCCGCAGAATTGCGTTGAGGGTCACGCCTGAACGGGAGATGCGCGCGCCAGAATGGCCTTGATGTCCGCCCAGTCGATTCCGGTTCCATAGGTCTGACGCAATAGCGCGCCCATGCGCGTGGCGATGAAGGCATCGGCGACGGCTACGGGCGCGTGGGCCCTCAAAATAGTGCCGGAAGCAAGCACGGCAAGGCCTTCGACAAGCAATCGGCCACGGCCGTCGAGAAGGCGCGGTTCGTGTAGGATCGCCATGATGCGCGCGTGGGCGGCCTTCAAGTGTGCATCATCGCCGGCTGCTTCGCGAAGCTCCTCGGTAACCGTTTCGACCACGTCCGGCTCCTTTTGCAGCACGCGCAAAACGTCGAGCGCCATCACATTTCCCGAGCCCTCCCAAATGGTGTTGACGGGTACTTCGCGATAGATCTGCGCCAAGGGCAATTCCTCGACATAGCCATTGCCGCCAAGGCATTCCATGGCTTCGCAGACCGCAGGGGGGGCAATTTTGCACACCCAATACTTCGTCACAGGCGTCATGAGGCGTCGCCAGGCGGCCGCTCGCTCGTCCTGTGACAGATCGAATGCCCGCGCCAAGCGGAACGACAAGGCGGTCGCAGCCTCGACGTCAAGCGCGAGATCGGCGAGCACCTGTCTCATGAGCGGTTGCGCGATTAGCCGCTCGCCGAATACGCTCCTGTGCTCGGCATGATGGATGGCGTGCGCAAGCGCCGAGCGCATAAGCCCTGCCGACGAGAGAGCGCAATCGAGCCGCGTGTACGTGATCATTTCAATGATGGCGTGAACGCCGCGGCCTTCCTCTCCGATGAGCCAAGCATGCGCGTCGGCAAATTCCACTTCGGAAGAAGCGTTGGAGCGGTTGCCGAGTTTATCCTTGAGGCGCTGCAAGCGGAGTTCATTTACCGTTCCATCCGGCAGGAATCGGGGGACAAAGAAGCAGGACAGTCCTTTCGCGGTTTGAGCGAGTACGAAAAACGCATCCGACATGGGAGCCGACATGAACCACTTGTGCCCTTGAAGGAGGTATTCCTTCCCGGGGCCAGCGGCACTGACCGGTGTCGCGCGGGTGGTGTTGGCGCGGACGTCGGTTCCGCCCTGTTTCTCGGTCAAGCCCATGCCGATTGTGACAGACATCTTGCCGGTCATGGGCTCGAATGTCGGGTCGTAGGTGCGGGCCAGCACTTTCGGCAACCATTCTGCTGCGAGTTCAGGTTGCAACATCAGTAAGGGAACGGCGGCATTTGTCATCGTGATAGGACAGCAATGACCGGGCTCCATCTGAGCTGCCAAGTAGAGCCCCGCAGCCCGGATCACATGCCTGCCGGGTTCAGGAGCCTTCTGTGGTGAAGCTAGGTGCGCCCATGCCGACGAATGGAGCCCCTCCTTGAAGCTCGTCTCCATCAGCGCGTGATAAGCAGGATGAAAATCCACACGATCGAGCCGTCGGCCCTGGTGGTCGTGGGTTCTGAGGCGCGGCGGGTTCTCGTTTGCTAATCGGCCCCGCTCCTGGGCTTCACGGCTTCCGCAGATACGTCCGAATGCGCTGAGCCGCTTGGTGCCCGATCCGCCCCCCTCGCGTAAAATCGTCTCCACCAGAGCGCGATCACTGGTGAAAAGATTGACATCCGTGAACGGCGGCGTCTGATTTGGGATATCTCGCATATTTGGCGAATCCGGCATCACGTCCCTTTGCATGATGAGTCAAAGAGAAGCCAAGGCTAGCAAGTTATTAAGTAATATGCATCCCTCACAACTTCGTTGCTCGATCGTCTTGCGGGACCCGAATTAAGACCCTATAGAGACGGCTTTAATGAGCATCGCGGTCCAGAAGCAGAAGCCAGGCTTTCCATACCGGCACCTTCTCTCTACGGAGAAGCTTGCTGCGAACGAAATCAATTTCCTCCTCGACTTGGCCGACAAGAATGCCGACGCCGCTGCCAAGGGAGACTCCAAGGCCCTCGAGAAGAAGCGGGAAACGCTGCACGGCCGGACGCTGATCAACCTTTTCTTCGAGTCATCGACCCGTACTCAGGCCTCCTTCGAGCTGGCGGCAAAGCGATTGGGCGCCGACGTCATGAACATGAACGTCGCCACATCTTCTGTCACCAAGGGTGAAACGCTGATCGACACCGCCGTCACGCTGAACGCCATGCGGCCCGATATCATCGTAGTTCGCCATCATGCGGCGGGCGCGGTCGAGCTTTTGTCGCAGAAGGTCGATTGCTCCGTGATCAATGCCGGAGATGGAGCTCACCAGCATCCGACGCAGGCCCTCCTCGATGCCTTGACCATACGCCGCGCCAAGGGACGGATCGCGGGGCTTACGGTGGCAATCTGCGGCGATATTCTGCATTCACGCGTCGCGCGCTCCAACATCGACGTGCTGAACACGCTGGGGGCCCGCGTGCGGATCATAGCACCTTCGACGTTGCTGCCCGCGAATTCGGATCGCTTGGGGGCTGAAGTTTTCACCGATATGTGGAAAGGCGTTGCGGGGGCCGATGTTGTCATGATGCTTCGACTTCAGCGTGAGCGTATGGAGAGCTCCTATATTCCCTCGACGCGCGAGTTCTTCCATTATTTCGGCCTTGACCATGAGAAACTCTCGCATGCCAAGCCCGATGCGCTCGTGATGCATCCCGGACCCATGAATCGCGGCGTTGAAATCGCATCCACGATTGCCGACGGCCCGGCGAGCGTCATCCGAGAGCAGGTCGAA
>CAZSNH010000254.1:0-936 GCA_964607855.1 uncultured Hyphomicrobium sp.
TCCTTGAGACGCGCGAAATCCTCACCCGCATGGTGGCTCGATCGCGTGAGCGGGCTCGACGAGACGAGCGCAAATCCCCGCGCATATGCGACCTGCTCATAAGCCTTGAACTCGTCAGGCGTGACGAAGCTCTTCACCTCAGCGTGCTTGCGCGTTGGCTGCAGGTACTGGCCGATGGTCAGGAAGTCGACGTCGGCTGTACGCAGGTCATCCATGACCTGAAGAACCTCGTCGCGTTGCTCGCCAAGCCCGACCATGATGCCCGACTTCGTGAACATCGAGGGATCGAGCTCCTTGACCCGCTGCAGGAGCCGCAGCGAATGGAAATAGCGGGCCCCCGGCCGGATCCGCAGATAGAGCCCCGGGACGGTTTCGAGATTGTGATTGAATACGTCGGGCCGGGCCGCGACGACCGTCTCGAGCGCCCCCTCCTTGCGCAGGAAATCGGGTGTCAGAACCTCGATGGTTGCCCGCGGGGCCTCGCGCCGGATGGCCGCAATCGTCTCGGCATAGTGCCTGGCACCTCCATCGACGAGGTCGTCGCGGTCGACGGAGGTAATGACCACATGCGAGAGCCCGAGCTTGGCGACGGCCGCGCCAACCCGTTGCGGCTCGTCGCTGTCGAGCGCTCTGGGAAGCCCCGTTCGCACGTTGCAGAAGCCACATGCGCGCGTGCAGGTGTCACCCATAATCATCATGGTCGCGTGCCGCTTGGACCAGCACTCGCCGATGTTCGGGCAGCCTGCCTCCTCGCAAACGGTGTGCAGGCCGTGCTCACGCACGATGCCGAGCGTCTCCGAATAGGCCGGCGAACCGCCGGCCTTGACCCGGATCCAATGCGGTTTCCGGAGCACGGGCGCATCGGGCCGCCCGGCCTTTTCGGGATGGCGAAGGCCATCTCTGTCAACGGAAAGAGTATTGACGACGTTAATCACG
>CAZSNH010000254.1:946-5025 GCA_964607855.1 uncultured Hyphomicrobium sp.
ACCCCTGATCCTCAGCTCTTCTCACTCACTCTCAGTCTAGCAGCTTGCTATAAAAAACAACACCGGCCGGAGTTGCCTCCGGCCGGTGCCGATTTCGGTCGTCCTAGGCTGGGCTTAGTAGAAGATCACAGCGCCAGCGAGGAACATGTCGACGTCTTCGAAGGAGGTCGAGC
This sequence comes from uncultured Hyphomicrobium sp., assembly GCA_964607855.1. GTDB lineage: Bacteria > Pseudomonadota > Alphaproteobacteria > Rhizobiales > Hyphomicrobiaceae > CAZSNH01. The sequence continues at coordinate 1,120 of CAZSNH010000254.1, forward strand.
CAGCAACACCAGCCGAATCGACGAACTGCAGGTCGCCCTCGTGATGACGCCACTTGGCCCAGAGGCTCATAGCAGCAGCATCGATTTCCTGGACGACGCCCACGCCCCACCGCTGAACCTCACCGCCTGTTGCAATCGTCAATGGGTCGGCGCACGCGGCGTTCACCGAGCCGCCACCCGAAGCACCGATCGTGTTGCAAAGGACCGAGGTCGGCGGATTACCGGCTGACAGTACGATGTTGTTCAGACCAGCGACCTGATCCTGATTCTCACCGTACTCGCCGTAGAAGTGCGTGGTGCCAAGGTGGTTGAACTTGGGCGACCAGCCAGCTTTCAGGTAGAAACCGTCGGCGTCAGGCTTGGTTGCGTTATCGATTTCTTCGCTATGATACTCACCATGGAACCAGAGGCCCGAAGCAAGATGCTTGATCGTGCCGCCGATCTGCCAGTGCTGCGTATCGTCGATGAACTGGAGAGCACCAGCGTTGTCGGTGATTTCAGTGTAGGCGGTCGCGAACGACATTTTGAAGCCGCCGAATTCGCCTGCGTAGCGCAGGGCGACATCCCACTGATCATCCTCGCCCCACGACACGCCAGCGCTGAACCCGCTGAAGGTGACGTTGTCCGTGCGCAGGCCCGAGCAGTCGTTGCCGATACCGACGCCGACCGTTTCGCACCAGAGCAGCTGTTGCCACGTGCCACCCGTGTAGCCAGCCAGACCGGGAGCGCCGTCCGATTCACGAAGGAAGAGGAAGCCGCCGTCGAAGGTCACGGAGTTGGCGGGGAAAAGGGTGCCCGAGAAGTCCGTACCGAGCGCTGCGTTGTCAGCCACGCCGCTCTGACGTCCAACCGAGAGCTTGCCCCAGTGATCGCTTTCGATCCACCAGTACGAGTTTTCGATCGAGAGCTGGAAGCCAGCATCGTCCGTCGTGTGGTTGGTCAGCAACGAGTCCGTTGGATCGGCGTAGATCCAGAGGCTGTAACCGGCCTTCCAGCCGGGAGCGATCTGGGCCGAACCCGTGAACTTGAAGTTCGAAGCAAGGTCGGTCGCGTTGTCGACAACGTAAACGTTGCTCTCGTGACCGTCGTCGAACCAGTACAACTGGCTCGAAACCCAGCCCGTGATGGTCAGGCTGACCTTACGATTGCCCTTACGAGCAGTGGTGGCTTCGAGTTCGGCAACCCGCTCTTCGAGGTCTGCGCAGCAGTTTCCTCCAAGATCGGCAGCGAACGCGCTACCGCCCGTAATCATCATAGCGGCGCCTGCCGCTACTGCTAACATCCGTGCTTTCATGTGTAGTCCCCCAATCATCGCACTTGCTAGGTCTTGGTTGGCAACTTACGAACCGCACAGCAGTCGCGGTGCGCCTCGAATCCTCTTCAGGTACTGGATGACTAACCCAGAAAGGGACGGCGGCATAGGCAAACCTAAGGGTCTGGTGGTTTTTGGGACCCTCGAGTTGCGGAGGCGCCACAGTTTAGCTTCGAGCCACCTGGAATCGGCTGTTTTCCCGCGTTAATAGCCCATTAACGGGCAGTTGCGACCGCCGCCCAATCCGACACTATCCACAGCTTAGGGCCACCTTTAGGCGCCGTTCGCCTTCTGGTGCGGACTGGTGCGGACGGAGGGACTCGAACCCTCACGTTCTTACGAACTCAGGATTTTAAGTCCTGTGTGTCTACCGGTTCCACCACGTCCGCATGAGCCGGGAATGGGGACTTTATGCGCTCCCCTCCACTCCAACGCAATGAGCGCGCTGGCTCAGAGCGCCATCCCGTCAGCGTCTGGCTGCTCCATGGAGAATGGCGGTACGCACGAGCACGTAAAGCACGGTGGCGTTGAGGAGATGCCAGAGGAAGTGCGTTCCGATTGGCCTCCCACCCCAAGCCGTCGCTTGGCAGAGTTCCCAATCGAGCGTGCGCGCCGACATGGAGAGGGCAAACACGACCGCTGCCCCCAGCACCGCCCGGCTCGCTACGTGGCGTCGTAGTGCCAGTAAGATCCCGACTACGAGAAAAATGCTGGAAGATAGCCAGCCGTGCCATTGAGGCAGGGCGCGCCCATGGCTTCGGTCGCGGGCAAGAGGCCGATATTGCATGTCACCTGCCCCGCGAGCCGCAACATTCCGGCAAAGAGGAGTAATGCGGCCAGTATCGCGACCCAATGCCATTCGAGGAAGCGACGCAGCGCATATGCTAAATAGGCGACCATGAAGAGGCCGATGGGCGCTGTATCTGCAACGGCAGCCCAGCGCGTGGCGTAGGTATGGAAGAAAAAGCTTCCGGACCCGATGGCAAAGAGGAGAACGGTGAGCGCCCATTCCGCAATCGCGTTCCTCTTCGCCGGCGTACGTGAGAGGTGGATAGCGGCCACTACGGCGGCAAGAAGAAAGGCGCCGTTCGTCACAGCGTTCAGCGGTTCAGCCCAAAAGCCTGTATCGCTGCCGCGCTCACAATAGCGAAAGATGCGATCGTCCAACGCCAATCAAATGGCCTTTCCGAATCCCGGCCGCGGCTCACCGGGGCCCGTCGGCATGATCGGCCGGCGCCGGCGAGGCAGCGCCCGGACGGGCCTTCCTCATCAATGCCAGCAATTCGTCGGGATTATTGATGTCGATTGTATGGGGGTGCTCGGGATCCGTGGTCCCGGTGAGATCGGTGCGGATATCGCCCTCGGCGGTGAGAAAGATCGTCCTTGGAACATATGTGCCATCGGGAGCGAACGCACCATTCGCATATTTGTCGGCGTCGGCATCGATCAGGATCATCACAAAATCGCGCGATGCTTCGACGATCCCCTTGTCCTTGAAGACCTCGCGATAGCGCTTGCACGACGAGCACCAAGGTGCATGGAACACCATAATGACCGGGCGCCCGCTTTGGGAGGCTTCCCGTATGCCTGTCTTGATATCGCGCCAATTAATCTCCGCGCCGTTCCAGAAATCGGCCATCTCAGGTGAGCGCGCCGAAGCGAAGGTCGCAAAGCCAATCGCGATGATCGAAGACAATATGGAGATCAAACCAAGCTTCATACCTGTTCCTCGTCTCTTCTCTCCCGACTTTGGCCCGGCAAGCCCCCTTTGCGCAACAGGGCGCGCTCAAAGACCTGTCTCACCTAAAAATTTGCGATCCTCATTCGTCAATACGAGGTAGCCCGTCGCCGGATTATCGGCAGGCGAGGTGATGTAGGCCTCACAGGCCAACACGAGCGGCCACATAACAGGCATGACCTGTTTAAAACAGATATTTCAGTAAGTTGGCTGATTCCGATGAATTTCTCGAGCGCCACTTAGAGGCCGCTTCAAATACGGCGATTCGACGCGCTGCGATTTGAAATCTTCTTTTTGCCACAATTGATAGGCGCCTGCAGCTCGCAAAGTGTGGGAACCAGAAGGACATCGACATGAAGATGTATGCGTTAGCCGCCGCGGCTATCACTTTCGTATTGGCTACTTTCTCGCCTGCCAGCGCTCGCCCCTATGAACCCGGCACCTGGGGGCTCTCATCCTCGCAAGATGCCCCCATTACGCGCAATAAGGCCAAGAAGGGGCGCGCGTATGCCGCCGAACGCCGGGCCTATCGCGCCGCCAGCTCGGGTTCGTACGGTGGACGCCGTTATGGTGGTGTTGGACCGCGCCCGGCCCGCTGGTGCGGCTGGTGGATGCGCACCCAAAAGGGTGGTGGCCCTCAATATAATCTAGCTTGGAACTGGCGCCATTACGGCCGCCCCGGCAGCCCGCAGATCGGCGCCGTCGGCTAGCAGATGCGAGGCGAAGCTGTGCCGCAGCCCGTGCAGGGGCCGGAAGTCTTTGGGCAGCCCTGCCGCCGCCTTCAGGCGGTTGACCGCCCGCTTGATGTCGGCGCGCTGCTTGCCGTCCCGGCCGGGGAAGACGTACGATGAGCCCT
>CAZSNH010000255.1:0-2934 GCA_964607855.1 uncultured Hyphomicrobium sp.
TTGAGAAACCCTCTAGCAACGTCAGAAAGCTCTCGGCTGTCAGATCCTCATAGGTATCCGATCCGATCTGAACCATCGGCGCATTCGCGCAGGAGCCGAGGCACTCCACTTCTTCCCAGGAGAAGTTTCCATCCTTCGAAAGCTGATGCGGCTCGCTGGCGATAAAGCGTTTGCAGACGGCGACCAAATCGCCTGATCCGCGCAGCATGCACGGCGTCGTTCCGCACACTTGAACGTGCGCCTTCGCACCCACCGGCGAAAGCTGAAACATCGTGTAAAAGGTCGCGATCTCGTAGATGCGGATCATGGGCATCTCGAGCATTTCCGCGACGACGCGCATGGCAGGCTCGGGGAGCCACCCGCCCGACTGTTCCTGGGCGCGCCAAAGTAGCGGTATGACGGCGGAGGCCTTTCTGTCGGAAGGATACTTGGCGATCGTCGCGGCCGCCCATGCTTTGTTGGCTTCGGTGAATGCGAAGCTTGCGGGCTGCTCGGAATGAAGTCGGCGAACCGCCATCGAAATGCTCCTTGCACATTTGAGACCGCCCAGTTGGAGGGAAAGCGGAACCCAAAAAGACCCCCTCCCCCTTTTTGCGCACCCAACCCGCGATCAAGATTAACGGCACGAGTCTCGCGGCTTCAACTACGTCTATTGCAGTGCAATAGCAAGGCTCGATGACAAACTGGAGCGACGTATCATCCGGCTGGTTCAGGCCGGACGGCGAATAGTTGTGCATAGCCGTGGGAAGACAATTTGACCCCCGTCAAGACGCACTTGTGACGGGACGGCACAGCCTGAGGACGGCTTACTCGGCGGACCTCTGTCGCCGTGGGGTTAAGCCCTCCTCGACGGGCGCGACGTCGCTCTCTGATAAACCGGCATGACGCCCGTCGCCATAGGGGCCGTGCAGCCAGCCTGCAAGCAGGAATAGAGCCGTGAGAGGTGCCAGAAAGAGTGAGACCTGCGAGCCTACCCTCAAAAAGCCGGTCCAGAAAATCGCCAACAAAATCCCGAAGATGAGGATGACCCCGCCCCCCTCGCCAATGCCGCGGGCGAGCGCAAACATTACTCCCAGCGCAAAGGCGATGAGCCCGACCAATACGGGAACTGCCGGCAATTCCCACTGAATTTCACCCATCGGCCAACCAAATTGACGGGCAAAGGAGCGGTATGTCGCAAGTGAGAGACCCCAGCCAAAGGCACCAATCGCCAGCAAGGCAAGGCAGTCGATCATGTTTGCATTACTCCCGACGCGGTGGAGTGATCTCGCCGACCCCACACCTCTAAACGTGCGCTGTCAATCTAGACCGGAGCGGACCCGGCCAAGATAGTATTAGCCAAGGCCAGCACACCTGCGCCAGAGGCGGCCGCAAGGAGGGTTAAGGCCGTCACCCGACAAACCCGTCAGTATCGGCCCTCTATCGGTCGATCTCCCCAAACACGATATCGAGGGAGCCCAGAATGGCGGACACGTCCGCCAGCATGTGCCCGCGGTTGAGAAAATCCATGGCTGCCAGATGCGGGAAACCCGGAGCGCGGATCTTACAGCGGTAGGGCTTGTTGCCGCCGTCAGACACCAGATAGACGCCGAACTCGCCCTTGGGTGCCTCGACCGCGGCATAGACCTCGCCAGGGGGAACGTCAAAGCCCTCGGTGTAGAGCTTGAAATGATGAATGAGGGCTTCCATCGAGCGCTTCATCTCGCCCCGCCGCGGCGGAACCACTTTCATGTTCGGCGAAGTCACGGGGCCCTGTCCGGAAGCCGACTGAAGCTTCTCGCAGGCTTGACGCATGATCTTCACGCTCTCGCGCATTTCCTGCATGCGGACCAGATAGCGGTCGTAGCAGTCGCCGTTCTTGCCGATCGGAATATCGAAGTCCATCTCGGCATAGCATTCATAGGGTTGTGCCTTCCTGAGGTCCCAGGCGGCACCAGAGCCGCGAACCATGACGCCAGAGAAGCCCCACTTGAAAGCGTCATCGAGCGATACGACGCCAATATCGGCATTGCGCTGCTTGAAGATGCGGTTGTCGGTGAGCAGTCCTTCGATGTCGTCGAGCACTTTGGGAAAGGCTTCGTTCCATTTGTAGATATCGTCGATGAGCTCGGGCGGCAGATCCTGGTGTACGCCCCCGATACGAAAATATTTGGCGTGCATGCGAGAACCAGAAGCGCGTTCATAGAAAACCATGAGCTTCTCGCGCTCCTCGAAGCCCCAGAGCGGCGGCGTCAGTGCGCCGACGTCCATCGCTTGCGTCGTAACGTTCAAGAGATGCGAGAGGTGGCGGCCGATTTCGGAATAGAGCACCCGAATGAGCTGCGCGCGCCGCGGCACCTCGAGACCTAAGAGCTTCTCTGCGGCCAGGCAGAAGGCGTGCTCCTGGTTCATGGGCGCCACGTAATCGAGGCGGTCGAAATAGCCGATCGCCTGCAGATACGTCTTGTGCTCGATGAGTTTCTCGGTGCCCCTGTGCAGAAGTCCGACGTGCGGGTCGACCCGCTGCACGACTTCGCCGTCGAGTTCGAGAACGAGCCGAAGCACGCCGTGGGCAGCCGGATGCTGCGGACCGAAATTGATGTTGAACGGGCGGATCTCGGTTTCAGCCATGTGGCTCATCCTTTGGCGTGTGCGATCGGCGCTACTCGCGCCAGTTTGGCTTTCTCGTTGACCCGGGACACGAAACGTTCCCATGGAATCACCATGCGCTGGTGCTGGCCCTCACCAATTTTCTCGATCCCATCGTGAGCAGAAATCTTAAAGCTGATCCTGCGCCCCGAGACGCCCGTGCATTCGGCATCAACGGTCACCACCTGTCCGGGTACGGTCGCGGCGACGTGAGATACGTCGATGTGAATGCCGAGGCTGCCCTCGCCCGGATCGAGGTGAGGCTCCAGCACCTTCATGCACGTCCATTCCATGAGACCGACCATG
>CAZSNH010000255.1:2944-5024 GCA_964607855.1 uncultured Hyphomicrobium sp.
GGCATCAATTGGAAATCGTGGGCCTCGGGAAAGAGGTGCGGTACCGTCTTGTTGGCCGGCACCTTGTATTCGAAGCGCGCTTTCGCACCGGGCTGAAGTGTATCCTTCACGACTGGGTTGCCTTTTCGTCTCCGGGCAACGTGTAGCTGGTGCCCTCCCAGGGACTCTCGAAGTCAAACGTGCGGAACTCCTGTGCGAGCTTTACGGGCTCATAGACGACGCGCTTTTGCTCGTCGTCATAGCGCACCTCGACGAAGCCGGTGAGGGGAAAATCCTTGCGCAGCGGATGGCCCTGAAACCCGTAATCCGTGAGCAGACGTCTGAGGTCCGGGTGCCCCGAGAACAGAATGCCAAACATGTCGAAGGCTTCGCGCTCGTACCAGTTGGCCGCCGGAAACACATCCACGACGGAGGGGACCGGTGTCGCCTCGTCAGCTGCCACCTTGACGCGGACGCGCTGATTGAGCCGCGGTGACAGCAAATGGTAGACGACCTCGAAACGCTTTTCGCGAGAAGGGTAGTCGACACCGCAAATGTCGATCAGAACTTCGAATTGGCACTTGGCATCGTCGCGTAGCGTCGTCAGCACCTCGACAATTCTGTCAGCTGCAACGTGAAGCGTCAGCTCTCCGTGCGCAATCTCTGACGTCGCACCCTTCACCATTTGACCGATGTGCGCGCCGAGGCTTTGAAGTGCTTCGCTCATATTGATCCATCTCGAATAACAAACGGGCGGCTGATGGCGTCCTGCTATCTCTCAATCGTCCCCGTGCGCCGCATCTTCCGCTGCAACAAGAGCACGCCGTAAACGAGTGCTTCCGCCGTTGGCGGGCAACCCGGAACGTAAATGTCGACGGGCACAATGCGATCGCACCCGCGCACCACGGCATAAGAATAGTGATAATACCCACCGCCGTTGGCGCACGACCCCATGGAGATCACATAGCGCGGCTCCGGCATCTGGTCATAGACCTTGCGGAGGGCGGGAGCCATTTTGTTGGTCAGAGTGCCGGCGACAATCATGACGTCCGATTGGCGCGGGCTAGCGCGAGGAGCAAAGCCGAAACGCTCGAGGTCGTACCGCGGCATCGACGCCTGCATCATCTCGACGGCACAGCAGGCAAGGCCGAAGGTCATCCACATAAGGCTGCCCGTGCGTGCCCAATTGATGAGATCATCCGTCGAAGTGACAAGGAAGCCCTTATCCGCAAGCTCGTTCGAGATCTCGGTGAACACCGGATCGCCCGGCTTCACGATGCCTGCGGCACCGGAACCTTCCTTGGCCTTGTCGAAGGCAATCGCGGGTGAACCGATCAATCCCATTCGAGTGCTCCCTTGCGCCACTCATAGACGAAGCCCACGGTGAGCACCCCGAGGAACACCATCATCGACCAGAAGCCGAAGACACCCACTTCCTCGAAGGCAACCGCCCACGGAAAGAGGAAAGCGATCTCAAGATCGAAAATGATGAACAGGATCGACACGAGGTAGAACCGCACGTCGAACTTCATGCGGGCATCGTCGAAGGCATTGAATCCGCACTCGTACGCCGAGACCTTCTCCGGATCCGGATTGCGAATGGCGATGAGAAATGGTGCCAGCATCAGCGCCGCAGCAATCGCCAGCGATACGCCGATGAAGATGATGAGCGGCAGGTATTGCGAAACAAGTTCGTTCATGGCTGCTCCCGGGCCCGGGGTACGCAAACACGGCTTTCAGCTAGCCAACCTCGTACTCCAGCCGATGCTGCAGCGCAACCGGACGAAGGCGCAAATGGCGCACTTTCAACCGCGACCTCGGACCGCGACCTCGGGGGTGATTCCAGGTGTCAAAAGCCGCCACGCCCGCACGCAATACCGCGATCAGCGCCCAACGCACAATCGAAGCGCACCAGCGCCTTTTCAGACGAATTTCAGACGAATGAAATGGCGCGAGAGACGGGACTTGAACCCGCGGCCTCCGCCGTGACAGGGCGGCGCTCTAACCAACTGAGCTACTCCCGCAAACCGGAATAAAGAACACCGTGCCCGAATCGCGCAGGCGACCGGTGCTCTGTCACGCAGCAGCAATTACGTGTTCG
>CAZSNH010000256.1:0-5023 GCA_964607855.1 uncultured Hyphomicrobium sp.
TCGCGATGTCATTGTGAAACTACTCAAAGACCGCGGTTGGAATCCACTCCTTGCCGACGAAGCGCAGACGTACGATCCGTTCTCGCAGCCTATCAAGGCGGTTATTGCAGATCCGAGCCAGATTGCCACTGCAATCACGCATCTCGATATAAAAGTGAGCGGCGTCTCCAAGAAATGTCACATGCCGCTCAGGGCCGTCGTTGCTGGCATTGGAGATGCCGGCGCCCTCAAAGCCCTCGATTATGGCCTCGCCGACGAACTCTTGTCGCGGCCCGTCTCAGCGACTCAGATGGCCGCGTTCCTCGACGCCTCCATCTCAGGAATGAAACCCACAAAGCTCCACGCCACGGTGCGTTCGGAAACGGAGGGAAGATCGAAGCGCTTCATGGGAATGCGGGTTCTGGCGGCAGACGACACGGCGGTCAATCGAGAGGTATTGGCTGAAGCCCTGGAACGGCTTGGCATCAGAGTGACCCTCGTATCCGACGGCGAGGAAGCCGTTGAGGCGCTGCGAGATGCCACCTTCGATCTCGTATTCATGGACTGCAGCATGCCCGTGCTGGATGGCTATGCGGCCACGCGCGAAATCAGGAAGCTGGAAAAAGCGCAAGGCCGCGCGCCCGCTCCCATCGTTGCTTTGACAGCTCACGTTGCGGGGGCGACCGCCACATCGTGGCGAGATGCCGGAATGAGCGACTACATCACGAAGCCCTTCACGCTCAAAACCATTGCGGCAACACTCGACAAGTGGCTCGTCCCCTCCGAGGAGATCCATGTGCATGCCGTGACATCAACTGCAGGAGAAAGCCTCGTCGAGAATGACCTTGAGCGCCAAGCTCCGGTTCTCGATTTCACGGTTCTCGACGACCTGAGAGAGACCGGCGGACCCGCGGGCGATCTCGTGGAGCGCATCTTGGCTCTCTATAAGTGTCACGCGCCGCAAACGCTCGCCAAATTGCAGGAAGCCGTTGCGTCAGGCGAACCCGAGCGGATCGCCGAGACCGCGCACGCATTGAAATCCATGTGCCGGAATATTGGCGCCGAGCGCCTCTCCGAGGTGCTTCAGCGAATTGAGTGGGACGCACGTAGCGGCTTAAGTGATTTGGCACGCGCTGAGATCGCGAGGCTTCCGCACGAGTTGTCTCAGGTATTGAAAACCCTCGACTCGCTAGCTGTGAGAGAAAGTGACAAGTCTCCGCCTACTGCGTTGCAGGCTTGAGATCGATGGGCTCACCGGCTCCGGCAACTTTGGTCGATCGCTGCCACGCGGGCGCAACCTTGCTCACCGTCTGATGCAATTCCGTTGCGATGGGCTTCGCGGCGATCACTTGCCCTTCCCATCCTAGCTCCGGGGCTGGCTTTTCCGGAGCAGAGGCGACTGTCGTACTCCAATTCGAGACCGGAGCGTCAGGACTGGGAGAGGCCTTAGGCTCGAGTTTCACCATGCGCTTCAAGAGTTCGGTATTCGCGGTTGCGGTCGCAGGGGCCGTTACCTCTGAGCCCACCTTGGTCGCCTCGTCGTATTTGCCTTGTAGCCCGAGCACGAGAGCGAGGTTCTGGCGAACCTTCTTGGCTTCTGGGCCGGTGACGTTTGCCGTGCGCAGAAGGCTTTCGGCTTTCTCGGCCTCACCATGCATCGCGTAAGCAAGCGCTAGATTGTTTATGACGGAGGGCTGACCGGGAGCCAGTTCCAGAGCGCGTTCGAACAAAGCGATGGCTTCGGGCGCACGGCCCTCTTTCGCCATGATGGTCCCGCGCGCCGAGATGACGCGCCAATCGGGCTTCGAAGGATCATCGGCGGCTTCCAAGAGTTTCTTCGCCAACGCTAGTTGATCGAGTTCGACGGCAAGACGGCCGAGTTCGGAATTGAGTTCCCGGTTCATGGAATGGAAGAGTGAGACCTGCTGCAACACAGCAGCCGCGCGTTTCTTGTCGCCCAGCGCTTTGAGATTGCGCGCGTAGTTCAACCCTGTCTGAAGATCCTGCGGATTCTTGGAGAATTCCTTGCCCCAGTGATCCGTCGCCTTTTGCAGTTCATCCGTAGGTAATTGCCCCGGGGGAGGGGGTTCGGGGGCTTTTGCCGTCGCAAACGGGTTGTAGTTACTATCGAGTCCGCCAAATTGAGCGCAGCCGCCCATCAGAAGGCCTGATAGAGCCACGAGCACCATCATGGCCCGTGTTATTCGGCCCTCGCGTTCATTCAACCCGGACCCGGACATCGACACGACCCCTCTGTTCGCGCTTTGCGAATCACTTCTTCTCGGCCTCAGTCTCAGAGACCGGGGTCAACAGAGGGTTAAGATATGTCCGATTACGGGAGGGAGCTATTCAAGAGGAGGCCTAGGTAGCTGCGATTTCGATTTCCTCGCGGGCACCTTCAGCCCACTCCTTCATTTCAGGAAGAGCGAAGAGCGCTTCCACATAACGGCGCGCGGTGCCATCGTCGCCATAACGTGCCAAATCGGGTATGTAAGTCTTAAAGCGCGAGGCCACAGGGGCGTACATCGCATCCGCAGCCGAGAACTCCGAAAAGAGAAATTCGCCGCTGCTGCCGAATCTCTTCCGGCAGTCTATCCACAGCGCAATGATGCGCCGAACATTGAGCTCAGCGCTTTCCGGCAAGCTCTCCATTGGCTTTATAGACAGGAAATCCATGGGACAGTGCTCTCTTAGCGCCTGAAAGCCGGAATGCATCTCAGCGGCCGCGCAGCGCGCGATCGCGCGGGCATCTTTTTCACGCGGCCAAATCGGCAGGTCCGGATGACGATCAGCAAGAAATTCCACAATACCGAGGCTGTCCCAAATCAACATTTCACCCGCAAACAGCGCCGGCACCTTGCCCGCAGCAGAGAATGCGAGAATCTGACTTTTGGTATCTGATTGACGCAATTTCACGTTCACTTCTCGAAACGGGAGACCAAATCGCTTGAGTACGAGCCAAGGTCTCAAGCTCCAGCTCGACCAGGCCTTGTTGCCAATCACAAGACGATAGTCGTGTGCCGTCATCTTTGAGGTCTCCACTTCGATTGAGTTTCCCGGTTGCATAGGGATAATGCAGAAAGAATCGAATATCTGCCAGGCTTTGGTCCCAGCCCCCTGAGAGAACCCAACATGCCCTCTACCCCGATCCGACCAAGCGATGTCTATGTGAAGCAGGGCGAAAAGGACGCAGGTATTCCAATATGGCTTTTTTCGGATGCAATGCCGCTCGACCAGCGAAAAGACTCGCTTGGTGAGGTCGAGCGCAAGTGGTTGCAAGCCTCGCGCTTTACGACGGCGGCAAAGAAACAGGCCCTGATCCCAGCGCCGAAAGGCCATTTGGCCCACGTCGCTTTTGGGCTCGGCAATGGGACGGCCGGCGAACCATGCGGGGCATCGGAACTGCTCGTCGGACAACTCGCCTCAAGCCTGCCCCCCGGAACCTATCACCTGATGGGCGACCTCAAAGAAGCCGAACTTGCCGCGATCGCGTGGGGGCTAGGCGCCTACCGCTTCCGGCGCTACAAGAACGCCACGAATGACGAACCAGCGAAGCTCAAGATGCCGAAAGGTATCGACGAGGCGGCAATCCTCAATGAGGTTGAGGCTGTTTGGCTGGGGCGTGATCTCATCAATACACCGGCATCCGACATGGGTCCGCTTGAGCTCGAGCTGGCCGCCCGCGACCTTGCCGAGCGTCACGGGGCAGCTGTAACCTCGATCATTGGCGAGGAGCTTCTCAATCGAAATTTTCCGATGATCCATGCGGTAGGCCGTGCCAGTACACGCGAGCCGCGTCTCATCGATATCACCTGGGAAAAGCCCGGAGTGAGCCGGCACGCGCCCAGTATCACGCTTATCGGCAAGGGCATCTGCTTCGATACTGGCGGCCTCGATATCAAGCCATCGTCCGGCATGCTGCTCATGAAGAAGGACATGGGTGGAGCGGCAACTGCACTCGCGCTCGGCCACATGATCATGGGCCAGAACCTCGACGTGCGTCTGCGCATACTGATCCCGGCAGCAGAGAACAGCATTTCCGGAAATGCGTTCCGGCCCGGTGACGTGTTGAAAAGCCGGTCCGGAAAAACGGTGGAAATCGGCAACACCGATGCCGAAGGCCGGCTGGTTCTGGCGGATGCCATCACGCTAGCCAGCGAACAGAAATCGGATACCGTGCTCGTCTTCGCAACCCTCACGGGCGCTGCCCGTGCCGCGCTCGGACCCGATTTGCCGGCCTTCTTCTGCGACGATCATGGTTTGGCCAATGACGTTCTTTACGAAGGTCAAAGGCTCGGCGACCCGGTTTGGCGAATGCCGTTCTGGACCGGATACGAGCGTCACCTCGATAGCGATGTTGCTGACATGAACAACGTCTACGATTCCCCATTTGCCGGGGCGATCACCGCCGCATTGTTTCTGCGCCGCTTCGCGTCTGGCATTCGGCGGTTTGCCCACTTCGACATCTTCGGATGGCGCCCGGCCGCCCGCCCCATATGCCCGAAAGGCGGGGAGATTCAGGCCGCGAGAGCCGTTTTCAGCGTTCTGCGAAAGGAGCGCGCACTATGAAAACTGCAGCTACAGCCTCCCCACTCGAACTTGATAAACCGGCTGCTGCCGCGAAGAGGGACCTCGATCCTCGCATCAATGCCATCCGCGAGGACCTGGCGGATGAATCTCTTAAGGACATTTTCGAAGCGCCAGCCTACGCCAAAGGTGTTCGCCGTCAGATCAATCGAGCGGCGGTGCCGTTGCGGCTGAAACCATCCGCGTCGCTCGGTTTTGAAACCGAAGCGCTTTACGGAGAAATCGCCACGCAATTTGACCAAGCAAACGGCTGGGCGTGGATCCAGCTCGAGCGCGACCGCTATGTCGGCTATGTCCCTGTCGACACCTTGGCGCCCGCGCCAACCGAGCCAACGCATCGCGTCAAGGCGCTCGGAACATTTCTCTACTCCGGCCCCGATATCAAATCGCCCCCCGTCATGCACCTCTCCATCAACGCCCGCCTCACAATAGCCGAAACTGGAGAGAAGCTCTCACG
>CAZSNH010000257.1:0-4983 GCA_964607855.1 uncultured Hyphomicrobium sp.
ATATCACTATCAAAGCCGATGGGAGAGTTTCATCAGCCAAGATTACCTCGGGGCATCGGTTGCTGCGCGAAGGGTGTGAGGAGGCCGCAAAAGAATGGAAGTTTGCCGAGGTAACAGAATCAAGAGCGGTGAGGAGGGCGCAGATTACTTTCGCCTTCTTCGCCGCCGCCCCTCGAACTCCAGGGAAAAGGTTGACAACAGTGTTCAAATTGCCTTTGCGAATTGAAATCACTCGCCGGATGAATGTAGTGACTACGCCTTAAACGCAGTCCGCACAAGCCATAGGCTGCGCCTTTTTCTCTTTTGGTGTGGTTACCTAGAGCAGTTTTCGCCCGAATGAGAAGTCGGCATCAAGATTTCGCCCGATATTCATAGGGTTTCTGAGCATATCTTTTCTTATTCGAGCGAAAACCGATGTAATTTGAAATATGCAGCTACCCTGAAAGAAGACGGCTGTCTTGACCAGAAACGTCCCGCCTTCACCCGCTCTCCGCCTTTTCCAGAACCGTGTCCAGAAACCGAATGACGAACTCCTGATCCTTGCGCGGAAGCCGCTGGATGCGCTCAAAGCGCAGCTGCAACTGCGGCGTCGGGCCGGGCTTGCCGCGTTTGCGCGCGGCCTTGGTTTCCACGCCGAGCAGGTCGGCCGGCGAGACTTCGAGCGCCTCGGCCAGTTGCTCGATCAGCGCGAGCGATGGATTGACGGCGCGCCGCTCGTAGTAGTCGACCATCTTCTGCGTGGTTCCGAGCAGTTCCGCCAGTCGTTGCTGGGTCAGCCCTTTGCTTTTGCGGAGCGCGGCGAGGCGCTGGCCGAAGGGCGGGGCTTCTTTTGTAGTCGGTCTTGCCATAGCGGGAACGATTTTAAGGCCGGGCGTCCCCGGGCTTGTCAAAGTTACCAATATTGATTAGTATCGGCCAGTCGAATTGGTAACTGAAAATTCCTCTTGACACCTTTTTCGGGAAAGCGAGTTTTTGATGATCGAGCAAGCCGAAATTGACCGGGTCAAACGCGAGACCGATCTTGTGAAACTGATCGGGTCTTCCGGCGTGAAGCTCAAGCGCAGGGGCAAGCAACTCGCCGGCCTGTGCCCCTTCCACGACGATCACGAACCGAGCCTGATCGTGGACCCGAAGAAACAACTCTGGAACTGCCTGGGCGCGTGCTCTGAAGGCGGCGACGTCTACAAGTGGGTGATGAAGCGCGAGGGTCTGGATTTCAAGGCCGCGCACCGGCTGCTGGCGGCGTTGGCATTGCTCGCGCCGGACGGGGTCGCGGAGGAAGACGACGGGCCGAACACAGAGGGCGGCGCGCAGGATTTGTTGTGGCTTTCGCGCGTCGTCGAGCATTACCACAGACGATTGCTGGAGACGCCGGCGGCGCAGGATTACCTGCGCTCTCGCGGGATCACTGCGCCGGAGTTCGCGACTACTTTCCGGATCGGCTACGCGGACGGGACATTGTTGCAGGTCATTTCGCCCGAAGGTCGCGCGGCATTGAAGAAAATCGGTGTGATCAGCGAGAGCGGGCGCGAGCTGATGAGCGGTTGCGTGATCTTTCCGCTCCTGGACGCGGCGAGCGGTCAGGCGGTCAATCTTTACGGTCGTTACGCGGGCAAGCACGAGTCGCTTTATCTGCCGGGAGCGCAGCACCTCTATCTGCCTGGAGTGCGGCGAGGCGTCTTCAATCCGCAAGGCGCGAGAAACACCGATGAAGTGATCGTCACTGAAAGCGTGATCGACGCGGCGGCGGTCTGGTCGGCTGGATTGAGAAACGTTCTGCCGGTCTACGGCGTGAACGGATTGACCGATGAGATCGTCGCGCATTTGCGGGAATGCCGCGTGAAGCGTGTGGCGCTCGCGCTCGACAGCGACAACGCCGGGGAGTACGCGGCGCAAAGATTCGGCGAACGGCTCAAGGAGATCAACGTCGCGGCGCGGGCCGTGATCCTGCCGGTGAAAGACGCCAGCGAGTGGATCGCCTCCGGAGCGACGGCCGACGATCTGCGCCGGCTCGTCGCGCCGGCGCAGGAAGCGTCAGTGATTGAGATCGCGCCCGCCGCCGTCGAGTTCGAGAAACTGCCAGAAGGCGCGCTGCGAGCGGTCATCAACGCTCGTGAATATCGCGTGCGCGGGCTTCAGCCTGTCGGCCTGGATCGTTTGAAAGTCAATCTGCGTCTGAGCGTGGGAGGAGCCTTTCATCTCGACACGATAGACCTCTATCAGGCCAGGGCGCGGTCGAACTTCGCGCAGACGGCGGCGAAGCTCTGCCGCGTGGATGAATCACTGATCGCCGCCGATCTGCTCTCTTTGATTGAATCGCTGGAACGGACGCGGCTGGAGATGAAGAAAACGAGCGCCGAGACGCAAGCCGCGCCGATGACGGCGGGTGAGAAGGAAGCGGCGCTGGCCTTCCTGCAATCGCCGAATCTGTGCGAGCGAATCGTCGAGGATTTCAAACGATGCGGTTTTGAAGGCGAGCGCGAAACAGTGCTGACGGCCTATCTGGCGGCGGTCTCACGCAAGCTGCCCGAACCGCTCAGCGCGCTGGTCATCGCCAGGAGCGGCGCGGGCAAGAGCGCCCTGCAGGACGCTGTCTGCGGCCTCGTCCCGCCGGAAGACCTGGTCAGAGTCACGCGACTGACGGGGCAGGCGCTCTTTTATAAAGACTCGGACTCGCTCAAACAGAAGTTGCTTGCAATCGCGGAAGAAGAAGGAGCGCAGGCCGCCGTCTACAGCTTGCGCACGCTGGCCTCCGATCAGCATCTGGCCATCGCCGCGACACGCACCGATCCGCAGACGGGCAAGCTGCACACCGAGCATTACGAAGTCTACGGCCCTGTTTCCATCATCATCACGACGACCTCGCCGGAGGCCTTTGACGAAGAGACGCGCTCGCGCTTCGTCCCGCTGACGCTCGACGAATCGGAAGCGCAAACCGTAGCCATTCTGGAACGGCAGCGGCGGCGCTATTCGCTCGAAGGGACGCTGGAACGCAAAGAGGCCGAGGCCGTGCGCCGTCTGCATCACAACGCGCAACGGCTGCTGCGTCCGCTCGAAGTCATCAACCCCTTCTTCAGTGAGCTGAGCTATCCGACCGAGAAGCTGATTCACCGGCGCGAGCAGAAGAAGTACCTGGCGCTCCAGGCCGCGATCGCCTTGCTGCATCAGTGCCAGCGCGAGGCGCGGCGCGCCGTGAGCGAAGAGACCGGGGTGGAGTTCGAGTACGTCGAGGTCACGCTCGACGACATCGCGCTGGCCAATGAACTGACGACAGCGGCGCTCTCACGCGCGTTGGACGAACTGGCGCCGCCGGTGCGCGGAATGTACGAGGAGTTCCGCCGCTTGTGCGAGGCGCGCGCCGTAGAACTGCGCTGCGAGGCTTCAGAAGTGCAACTGACCAGGCGCGAGATCCGCGAGGCGACAGGCTGGTCGGATTGGCAGGTGAGAGTCTACTGCCAGCAGCTCGTCGAGCTTGAATATCTCTCGACGGCGGGCGGCTCGAACGGTAAACGCTTCGTCTACGAGCTGGCCTTCTATCGCCCGGACGGAGACGGCCCGCCGAAACTGCGCGGACTGGTGGATGTCTCGGAACTGCGGCGAAAGCAGTTCGGGCGACTAAAAGAAAAAAGCAAGACGCGAGCCGCTGACCTTGTGGCGAAAAAGTGAACCTTGTGGCGAAAAACGCGACCTTGTGGTGGAAAAGGGCGACCTTGCGGGTAGCTTGTGGCGACCTTGTGAGCGGGAAAATCACAATCAACTCTTTTTCGTTGAGATGTTTAGGTCTCGACCTTGCGGTGTTTGGGAAAAAAGCAGGTCGGGCATTTTTTTGAGGCGACGCGGGGATGATGAATGAAGGCGAGAAACAGAAGCTGGAACTGCTGCGGCAGCGCTTCCTGGAATGGATGGAAGCGATCAACTACTCGCCCAAGACGCGCGTCAACTACGCCCGCGACGTGCGACTGTTCCTGGAATGGATCGCTGGCGAGACGGAGCTGACCGCGATTGCCGAAGTGACCTCGGCCCACATCCAGCAGTATCAGCTTGCTCTGTTTCAGCAGTTGGTGAGCGCCGTGGAAGGCGAAGCGAAGCCGCTCTCCCTGGGGGCGCAGGCCAATAAGCTGGCGGCGGTCAGAAAGTTTTTTCAGTGGCTGTTGGCCGAAGGAATGCTGGCGCACAATCCTTCGGCCTCGCTCGAATTCCCGAAACGCGGACGCCCGCTGCCGCGCAACGTGCTGACGCCTGAAGAGGCGCGGACGTTGATTGAAGCCACGCCTATCAAGAAACCCAGAGACATCCGAGACCGCGCGTTAATCGAGGTCCTGTACGCGACGGGCATCCGCCGGGCCGAGCTGATCGCGCTGACGGTCTATGATCTCGATCTCCTGGCCGCGACCTTGAAGGTCGAGCGAGGCAAAGGCGACTTCACGCGGATCGTGCCGTTGACAAACAGCGCGATGGCGGCGCTCAAGCTCTACCTCGATGAAGCGCGCCCGGTCTACGCCAAGCATGCGACGCAGGTCTCTCTGTTCGTATCGAGCCGTAGCGGCGGGCCTCTGGATGACGACGACATCGTGAGGATCGTGCGGAAAGCGGCCAGGCGCGCCGGCATCGCCAAACACATCACGCCGCACACGCTGCGGCATTCGCTCGCCACGCATCTGCTGCAGGGCCATGCCGACATTCGCCAGATTCAAAAACTACTCGGCCATCGCCGTCTGACTTCCACTGAGATTTACACTCACGTCGAGATCAGCGATCTGCAGGAAGTGATCGCGCGCTGCCATCCGCGTGAGAAGACGGTGAAAGGAGATGAGTGATGGAGAAAGCCGTGGCCGCCTACATCGCCGATCTGGAAGCGCGGCGCTTCTCGCTCTCGCGCCGTTCGCACAGCGAATACACGCTGTCGCTCCTCGCCGCCTGGCTCAATGAAGCTCACACTGTGACTGATTGGCGTGAAGTCACCGAGAGCCATCTGCGCGGCTT
>CAZSNH010000258.1:0-488 GCA_964607855.1 uncultured Hyphomicrobium sp.
GCAATGGGCCGGCGGCCGCCCTTATAAACTGATTGGGTGGCGAGGACCAGCGGCACCGGACTTTTTGCCCTTGCACAAGAAAAATCAATGAGTTTTCGGCTGGGCCCGTTCAAAGCTTGCCTGCGGCGAGATGGCGGACGCTTCAAAACGAGGTTCGCGCTCGGGGGGCCTCCTGTTTAGGCCTTTGCCATCGTAAGGACGATGCCAGCGATGCGATCGGAATCGCCCCTGAGGCTCTGGCTCATCACGCCGAGATCGTGCCGGGAGGTAACCATCGAGCGTGCGACGAATACAATCTGATCGGCGGCGGGGATGAGGCTGGCGGCGGATTCGTCCTCGAGCAGCGCGCCGCCGTCAATGACGATCAGGTCGTAGTCGGAGGCCAGTGACCTGAGGCCCGCAACCAGCCGCCGGCGCTGTTGATCCTTGAGGGGCCGGAGGTCGGCCAGCGCAATCGGCAGGAACGCCAAGCCCGAGCGGGCATCACG
>CAZSNH010000258.1:498-4959 GCA_964607855.1 uncultured Hyphomicrobium sp.
GCTGTCGAGGACGACGATCTGACCTTCCTTGATCTCGGCAGCGAAAACCGCGGAGAGCGCGGCATTGATCGAGACAGCATCAACAAGCAGCACACGCTCACCGGCAAGTGCTGCCACATAGGCAACCGCAAGAGACGTTCCCGAAGTACCGGATTGGGAGGCCGTAGAGAAGAACATGATGCTCCGAGCCATGCCGTTGGCCGAAGAACCGCGGAGCTGGCGCAGCAGGCGAAGGATGGACTGGCGATAGTTCACTGCGCGTTCGCCTTTGGCATCGGCTAAGGCCGCGATCAATTCTCCGAACGGCACCTCAATTGACGATCTCCGGCTTCGTGCCGGCATCCAATCCCTGAGCCATCCAAGTACGGTTTCTTTGGGGGAGGGAATGCTACCGAGCGGTGCCGTTTGGGCCGCGCGTGCGGCTCCGTCGAGATCGCGAACGCTCGTGTCGGCGTGGTCTTTGAAGCGCGCGCGCGCCAGGCCAAGGGCCAATGCGCTGAGTATTCCGAGCGCCAACACAAGCCATGTGAGAGGCCGGCTCGGTTTTGTCGGAACGGCGGCAGGCGAAATGATCCGCGCCTCTAGGGGTGGAACCTTCGGCTCGGCTTCCTTTTCCCTTCCGCGCGCCAGAAACTGGCTCAGAAGCTCTCGGCTGGCATTCACGCGCTCTTGGAGTTCGCGCAGTCTGCTCCGTGCCGTATTGGTGCGCGTGACCTCCTCTTTGAGCCGTTCGAGTGCG
The DNA here is from genome assembly GCA_964607855.1 of uncultured Hyphomicrobium sp. Lineage (GTDB taxonomy): Bacteria > Pseudomonadota > Alphaproteobacteria > Rhizobiales > Hyphomicrobiaceae > CAZSNH01. Next base: position 1,238 of record CAZSNH010000258.1, read on the forward strand.
GTGGAGATTTCCCGCTCGCGTTTTGACGCCACCTGGAATTCGATCTCGGCAGCCGCCGCAATGCGCTTCAGCTCGGATGTGATCTGGTTGCGGATATCGTCAAGTTGCGAGCGCACGTCCACGAGATCGGGATGGCGGCGGCCGAGCTGGGCGGAGAGCTCTGCCTGGCGGCGCGCAACTTCGGCATACTGATCCTTCAACTTATTTAGCGCCACGGATGCCAGTGTGTCGGGGATTGAATCGGGGTTGGCCTTCGTATCGAGAGCCGCGGTTGCCCGATCAAGGTGGGACTTGCTTGCGGCCGCGATGGCGTGGGCTGCTATGAGTTCGGCATCGAGTTTGCCGAGCTGTTGTTCGGAATCGACGCTGCCGTCGAGAATGAGGTTCGTATTGGCTTTTTTGAAATCGTCTAACCGCGCCTCTGCCTCGCGAACCTCTTCGCGCAAGTCTTTAAGGCGGGAGTCATGGAGATCGCTGGCACGCTCCGCTTCGCCGGATCTGGCGGCCTTCTGATCGGTGAGGTAGGTATCGGCGATCGCGTTAGCGAGGCGCGCGGCTTTGATCGGGAAGGCCGAAGCAGCTTCGATCTCTACAACATACGTATGAGGCACGCGCGTGACAGCGATGCGGCGGGCAAGGGATTCGAGGGCTTGAACGGGTGGATCGGGTTGCGGAATTGGATCGCCAACGCGTTTTCTAAGCCACCTAGCAAGGCTGTGGGACGCCGAGTGAACGAATTCCGGATCATCGGCGAGTTCCAGGGCTTCGACGACGCGCCTCAGCGTCGCTTGGGAGCCGATGATCTTGACCTGACTTTCGACGAGCGCGGCGTCTGAGCCCAATTCGCTGCCGGTGGATTTCCCTGAGGAGATTTTATGCGATCGCGGTTCGATAAGTAGGGTGGCCGTTGCCGTATAGGTCGGTGCTGCCGTGGCGAGATAGTAGAGAGCAAGCAATAGCCCCGCCAATGTCGAGCACGCGATCGAGGGCAAATAGCGCCAAAGAATTCCCAAGATGTCCGAGGTGTTCGTCATATGTGTTGCGGTCTGCCGCTCGATCGAACGAGTTGGGGTGCGCGTTTCCGATGCTTGAGCAGCGCGTTGTGCGATGCGCCCTCCTGGCGAGGTGGAGTTGATGTCATGTCCCATCTGTATTTCCTTGGCACAAATGGGCGGCCGCGCACCGTTCAAGAAAAGGCCAGCGTGAAACGAAATGGCATTCTATCCGAAGCCCAATGATTTCGGTGCGGCGGGTAGTTGAAGGCAGATGTTGCACTTAATTTGCAATTTGAAGTGGAGGTTATCTGGAAGTGGAGGTTATCGCGGCCTAACCCAACATTGATGCCAATTCGCGGATGGGTCGAGCGCTTGAGCGTGCTTTATGCTTAACGCCTCAGGTCGGCGGCTTTCGGGACCAGCCCAAATGATGGCCGTCAAGCGCGAGTGGATCGCGTGCCCCTCCGCATCGACAATTGGCCGATCGCGATCAATCTCTCTGCCGCAGACGCCGTTAGAACGCCAAAGGACTTCTACGACGTCTGCGGACGCGCTGGCGTGACCCACGGAGGGCTCGAATGCATTCGCATTTTGTTAGGAGTGGTTAGCGATGCGTAACGGTGGTAATTGTTGATTTTCCGCTCGTGGACCCAATCATACTTAAGCCCATATTAGCCAAGACGGGGCATTCTCAGTTCACGATTGATCGAGTGGACCACCTAGTAGGAGTTTTGTCATGCGTCTCAAGACGATCCTAGCGGGACTGATTGCGTTTATGGGCGTGGGTCTTGCCGTGGCGCAGCCCGCCGAAGCCGGCTATCGCAGATCTCCAAATTGGGGCGAGGTGCGTACCGTTCGCCACTACGGCTACTATCCGCGCTACAATCACATCTACGTCGTTAACGTGACGCCTGATCGCTATGCGTACCGGTATGTGCCACGCGGCTACTATCCCTATTACAATTCCGCCTATTGGCGCCCGGCGCACATGGTCGTCCGCGAACGCTATTATGCACTGCCGCCTTACTACGCTGCTTGGGGCTATCCGAAACGCGCTTACAGCCATCGCGCATGGCACTACAGGCACCACGGCCGTCATTATATCGGCCATTGGTGAGCATAATCGAATGAGCCACGCGCCGTGGTTTGGCGCGCGGAAAGACCCCCAGAAAATCGCGCCTCGACCCCGTTCATGCCGCATTCATGTGGCGAGCAGATAATCATGACGCATGCGAGTGTGCGGGGACTTGCGACACTGCTCGGGCATCTCTAGCGCCACGGACGGAGCGCCAACTCTGGGGAATTGATTATGATGAAGAAACTCATCAATGCGTTGATGGCTATCACGATGGCGCTTGGCGTCACCGCGTCGACGGCCGGCACGGCGGAAGCCCGCCACGGCCGCGGTCTTGCCGTAGGAATTGCTGCCGGCATCATCGGGCTCGGCATTGCCAGTGCGATCGCCCACGAGCATCGCTACCGTCACGGCTACTACTATCGCTCTTCCGATGAGTGCTATCCGGGCCCCGAGCGGTGTGGCTGGGTCAACAGGCGCTGCTTCGTCAACTCTTGGGGTGATCGCGTGTGCCGCGGCGGACGCTGGACGTGCTGGCGTCCGACCTATTGCGACTGATCGGTGAGTGGCTCTGGCTCGCGATAGAGTGCGGCGCGGATAGAGCGCGCCGTCCTTCGTCAGGTTCGGTGTCGGCTAAGAGGCTGCCCGGCGCATCGCGGCGAGATGCAAGGCCACGGCTGCTGCATTCGACACGTTGAGGCTCGCCAAGCGATCGACGGTTGTGATGCGCACGAGCCGATCGCAGGTTTCGGCGGTGAGTTGACGCAGACCTTTCCCCTCGGCGCCGAGTACGATGGCGACACGCCCGGTTAGAGGCTCATTCTCGATTGGGTTTTCGGACCTACCTTCTAACCCGAGCAGCAAGAACTTCTGCTCCTTCAACTCTTCGAGCGCGCGAGCCAAGTTTTGCACTAGCAGCACGGGCACGAGTTCGAGCGCGCCGGACGCGGATTTGGCGAGTGTGCCATTGAGCGGGGGACTGTGGCGCCGGGTCATGACGATGCCGGAGGCCCCGAAGGCTGCCGCTGATCTTAAGATTGCCCCCACGTTGTGCGGATCGGTGACGTGATCCAAAACGACGAGCGGGCCGCCCGCGACGCCCGCTTCGGCGAGCTCGGCAAGCGTGGGCTCGGGGAGCGGCTCGGTTTCGAGCATGAGGCCTTGGTGCACGGTCTCCTCGCCCAAGAGGCGGTCGAGGTCGCGCGGACTTGCTTCCTCGGGCACAATCCCGCGCTTCGCGATTACGTCAGCGAGTTTGTGGCTGGCGTTGTCAGTCGCCCAGAGCCGTTTGATCACCCGTTTCGGATTGCGGAGTGCGGCCTCGACGGCATGGACACCGAAAAGGCGCAGCGGACCCTCCGCCTCGGCGCGCCCTCTGAAGTCCGGGCGGGGGCGCCGGTTGTCCCGCTGCGGACGGGTGCGCTTTTTGTGGGCGTCCATTATGTTAAGAGGTCCTGGTGAACGGAGGGTGGCTTTTTCCCTTCTTGCCCGTTTTCCGTTTGACATCCAAGGGCGTGCTCACCATAAGTCGGCAAGCCCTGCCGCACGTCTTGCGCGGGGCGCTTTTCGTTGTGGGTCCGAGTGCGAATTCCGGAAGGGTGCCCGAGTGGCTAAAGGGGACGGACTGTAAATCCGTTGGCTTCGCCTACGCT
>CAZSNH010000259.1:0-4949 GCA_964607855.1 uncultured Hyphomicrobium sp.
CGTTTGGAGCAACGTTAAACGTCTAAGACTTGCGTCCGCCTCGTCCGCAAGAGCCGTCGTACGGCTGGCCTCGGGGCCGGCCGTATAGGCCTTCACGAGCCCCTAGCGTTTGAATTGCCCGTGAAGATCGATCCGTCCGTGTCGGTCACCGTCACGTGGAGCGCGTTGTCGTCGCGGTTCGCATGCGTGAAGCGGAAGTTTGGATCCGACGAGATCGAGATCCCGCTTTCCATCTGGAACACGAGGTCGTCTCCTAGCTTGACAACCATCTCCTTGACAAAGCGGGCGGGTACGTAGCCCCCCGTGCTGGGGTCCATCTGCATGCCATTGGTATTGGGATGGCGGATCATAATCTGCGCCTCCCTCAATGGAGCCGTGTCTGCGGCCGGTTCGAAAGATTTGAGAACGATCTTCCCAAGAGCCGGACCGCTACCGTCGGCCTCCTTCGGCACCGGCGCCGCGCAACCGCCTGCGGCTTTGACGAAACGGCTCACCATGTAAAGTCCTCCATCCTCAGTCTCGGCGATGGCCCGAACGTCCGAGTACGTGTCAATACGAACACGGGTGGACATGCGCCGCTCGCCGCCACCATCACCGAAGCCCGGTCCAAACTTGAACGTGGCAACAACCGGGGCGGGGTTCTTGTCGATGATGAGCGTCAGCGACTTGAGAGCGCCTTTCACCTCAGGTGGAATGCGCACGGTGATAGGAACGATCGCCGCATCTTCGGCCCGCTCCGGAGCGTCGAGCATCAGGAAATTCGTGCCGTCTTGGATCTCTCGCTCACCGAAGACGTCCTTGCGCAGCATCGACCACAGGTCGTCGTCGGCAGCCACAGAAGAGAGTGGTGTTGAGGCGACGAAAGCGGCAACAAGAGCACCAACAAGTGGGGCCAGAATGGACTTACGGATCGGCTGGAACATGGGGTTTTCTCCAATCTTAGTCATTTGAATTGCCTACTCCCACTCGAGTTCGGCGAATGCGGACGAGACGTTCCGCGCGTGATAGTCGTCAAAGAGCTTCCACTTGTCCTTCTCGGACTGGCCGGCGGTCTTCATAGCCTCCGAAAGCGTCTTGCCCTCTTTGATGAGCTTGCGCGCGTCGTCCGCGAGCGTGTTGAGATATCGGCGCTCTGGCTCCAGTGCTTCGGGAAGCTGCATCGCCGCGGGCCCATGGCCCGGCACGACGCGGGCGGTCTTGCGCTCGTTAAGATCATTGAGAAGCGAGAGCCAGCCCTTGAGCGAACCGTCGAGCGTTGGGATGTGCTGGGAGAATAGCAGGTCGGCCAGAATGAGAGTGTCCGTGGCACTGTCGGTGACGATGAGGTCGTTGTCGGTATGGGCCGTTTCTTGTGCCTCGCAAACGAGCGTTCGTCCTCCGAGGTCGAGCGTGAGTTTGTTCTCGACGGGATGCGTCGGCAGGATCACCTCGATCCCTTCGAAGGCGTCCGCGCCGAGCATGTCTTTGTTGATGGCGAGGTAGCGGTCAGCGCGAGCGGCGAGCCCGCGCGCCATCTTGTGATGGGCGACGAAGTGCGGAGCATCCTCCTTGAAGGCGGCATTCCCGAACACGTGATCGGGATGCATGTGCGTGTTGATCACATACCGGATCGGCCTGTCGGTGACGGCGCGGATGGCTGCGCGCAATTCTCTGCCGGCCTTGGCGCTGCCGAGCGTATCGATGACGGCGACGGCATCATTGCCGATGATGAATGTCGCGTTGGCCATATCGCCACGGTTTTCGGGCGACTGCATCTCGTAGCGCCCCTGATGGACGAAGACACCCGGGGCGACTTCAGTGACTGAGAGCGTGCTCGCGTTCGCAGCGGGAATATGGCGAAGGATCGGCGCGGCGGCCAAGATCATGGCCGCACCCAAGGCCTGACGGCGGGTCAATGCGTTGAAGGATGGAAGGTCTTCACCATCAATCTTCATGCTCTTGCGCCTCCCTTCTAGTTGGTAGTCTCCTTAGGCAAAAAATTTTGGGCTTCACCTCGTGAGATTAGCAATCGTATCCTTGAGCACCGGCTTTACGACGCCCGGGTCTTTGAGCGCCCACCCAACAAGGCTGGCACCCTGAAGTGCACTGAGAATAAGACGCGCGGCTCGCTCGGGTTTGACGTCAGCGCGCAGCTCTCGTGCATTGAGGCCGTCGGTCAACACGCCCTCGAGCCATTCAAGGTGCAGCTTGAAGAAGCGTTCAACCCGCGTCTGCATCGACTTGGGAAGAAAGGCGACATCGGAAGCGAGCGCCCCGCAGAGGGGCATCATGCCCTCCTTGAGACCGTTGCTGAAAAACTCACCATACGCGGTGAGCCTGCCGGCCATATCGAGCTTGCGTGTCCGGAGCGCCTCGAGTTCGGCGACAAAGCGCTTGAGATACTCGTCGATGAGCGCGGCCCCTAATGCCTCTTTGGTCGGGAAATGATGATGTATGCTGGCTTTCCGAATGCCGACCTTCTCGGCGAGGTCGGCATAGCTGAACGCTGAGTAACCGCGGGTGCGGATCAGAAACTCGGCTTCCTGGAGCAGGGCAGGGCGGGTATCAGTTGTCATTGGACGTGACTACCAACTAATAGGTAGGTTGTCAAGACATACGTCTCGCGACATTTTAGAATTCCAGCGTTCCGCCTCAGCAGAGTAGGCTACGGGCGAATAAGAGAATGCGACGCTTTACGATGCGATGGAGGTGGAACACTGCTCAGCGTCGTGACGCAGATTCCTATGAGCGAACCAGGGTCTCCAAATTTTTTCCAACCCATTGAAATTGCTACCTTTCTACACTTCCCCATGGGTCGCCCGTTGAGAGTTATTATTTAATATCAATGGCTTAGGCTCTATCGCGGCCGAAGCTTGACCCTTGATGCAAGGCTTCCCTCCTATCGTGAGGCACGCAAGCTTCGGCTTTTCTTGGAGGCTTTCCGAGGCTGGTCCACTCTGCAAGCTGCCCCGACGCGATGGGCCGCCATCCGAGGCCCTTCACATAGCCAGACTTTCCCAAAAGCTGTAGGGTACGGGAAGCTCGACAGGGGCTGTGTCCCTCAAGTTCGCAGAAGAATTTCATCCTTCTAAAATTCTTGTCTTGCTGGAACAGCTCCAAAGCACGACCGATGCGACCGAGTGATTTGACCTTCTCATGCGGGACTTGGTGCGTGGCCAAGGATCACTGGCGGTCGCCGGCGCTAAGACAAGCCAGGTTCAATGAGGAGAAACGGCAATGGCTCTCCAGATCAATTGCACCGCGCCCGACTTTGCGGCAGAGACTACGATTGGCCCCATCCGGTTTCACGAGTGGCTGGGCGAGGATTGGGGCATACTTTTCTCACACCCCAAGGACTTTACTCCTGTGTGCACAACGGAGCTTGGCGCCATGGCCAGGCTCAAGACCGAGTTTGATCGTCGTGGGTGCAAGATCATCGGACTCAGCGTCGACCCGGTGGCCAACCATTCCAAGTGGTCGAAGGACATCGAGGAGACGCAAGGCTATGCACCAAACTACCCGATAATCGGGGACCCCGAACTTAAGGTATCGAAGCTCTATGGCATGTTGCCGGCTGATGCTGGCGAAACCTCCGAAGGGAGAACCCCGCAGGACAACGCCACAGTTCGCAACGTCTTCATCATTGGCCCCGACAAAAAGATTAAGCTCATCATGTCCTATCCTATGAGTACGGGCCGCAATTTCGACGAGGTCTTGAGAGCGCTGGATGCGCTGCAGCTCACGGCGAAGCACAAGGTCGCAACGCCCGTGAACTGGAAACAAGGCGACGACGTGATCATTCTGGCATCGATCTCTGATGAGGAAGCAAAGGTGCAGTATCCGCAAGGTTGGAGAACTCTTAAACCCTACCTGCGGGTCGTTCCGCAGCCGAGGTGATGGTAGGCGGGCGGGCCAAGAATGATTGCGAGAAGGCTCGGGGACGGCTCTTATCAGCCAAAGGTTTGAGGGGGCAGGGCTTAGGAGCAGTTCTCGCACATAATCTCTGTGAGCGGTATACCAGCGGGAGGAAGGTTTATGATCTTCCGCCAATTATTCGACAGCACATCGGCAACCTACAGCTACCTTATTGCGAGCCGACCGGGGGGGGAGGCTCTCATTATCGATCCCGTGCTTGAGAAGACCGACCGCTATATCCAGCTTCTCGATGAATTGGACCTGCGCTTGGTCAAGGCGGTCGATACGCATCTCCATGCGGACCACATGAGCGGGCTTGGCGCGCTGCGCGATCGCGCGGGCTGCGTCACCGTTATGGGTCAGCAGACCAAGGCCGACGTTGTGTCGATGCGTGTGAGCCACGGTGACCGGCTCGAAATTGAAGGCGTGAGTCTCGACGTAATCTACACGCCCGGGCACACCGACGATTCCTACTCGTTCGTCATGCAGGATCGCGTATTCACCGGCGACACACTCCTTATCCGCGGCACGGGCCGCACCGACTTCCAAAACGGCGACGCGCGGGCCCAATACGAGTCGATCTTCAATCGGCTGCTCAAGCTTCCCGATGCAACGTTGGTCTATCCGGCGCACGATTACAAAGGCGACACAGTAAGCACAATTGGCGAAGAACGGGCCTTCAATCCGCGACTGCAAGTAAAATCCGTCGAAGAATACGTCGATCTGATGAACAGCCTCAACCTTCCCAATCCGAAGATGATGGACGTAGCCGTTCCCGCTAACATGAAGATCGGTCTCGATCAGGATGAAATTGCGCGTCGCGGTTGGGCGTTGATGCCGGCGGAGGCGATGAGGTTGGTTGGCGTATCCAGCGTTGCCTTTATCGACCTGCGCGAACGCCAGGAGCGCGAGCGGCACGGCGAGATCCCAGGCTCGCTCCATGCGCCATATCCAACGCTCAGCGGCAACATTCGCGTGGGCGGAATCCTGCATGATCTCGCCCGCAGCAAGCGACTCGTGTTCTATTGCGCCTTCGGCGAGCGCTCGGCCATGGC
>CAZSNH010000260.1:0-4943 GCA_964607855.1 uncultured Hyphomicrobium sp.
GATATGAGCCCCTGTGCTCGAACCGATAAGGATTTGCGGCCCCTTTGTAACGCGATCGAAGATGGCGGATGCCTCTTCGAGCCAGTCTCCAACAGTTGCCTCCTCAAAAAGGCCACTCGACAATCCATGGCCAGAATAGTCAAAAGCGGTAAACCCCAATCCGCGCGCTCTTGCCCACTCGCGCAGTGCCATCGCCTTGGTGCTCTTCATGTCGGACTTCAACCCGATGAACCACAAGATGCCAAGGCCATCGGGACGGCACGCTGGCTCGCTCACATAGGCAATGCGGCGGCGATGCGCGCTACTGCCGACGTCAAGGAATTGCGGTTCTTTCTCAGTCATCCTAAACAAACCTTCCTACAATGGAGCCCTTGCCGCCCTTGCAGCAACCGAAACCGACCATTTTGCAAATCATTCCGGAGCTTGATACCGGAGGTGCTGAACTGTCCACGGCGGAGATTGCGGAAGCGATCTCCTCAGCGGGCGGAACCCCCCTCGTGCTTTCGGAAGGCGGCCGGTTGGCGGCCCGCATCAACGCATGCGGGGGCGAGTTCATTCCCTTTCCCGCAGCCACAAAGAACCCGCTCCATATGCTCTGGAATGCGCGCCGCATCGCCAGGCTCATCTGCGAGCGCAACGTCGATCTCGTTCATGCACGCAGCCGGGCTCCGGCATGGAGTGCATTTCTCGCGACCCAGAAAACGGGACGGCCATTCGTGACCACCTACCATGGTGCCTATAACGAAAAGGGCCGATTGAAGAATTACTACAATTCCATCATGGCGCGCGGAGATGTCGTAATCGCAAACTCGGGGTTCACGCGCGATCTCATCCGCGAACGCTATCACACGCCGCTGGAGAGAATCCGCGTTGTTCATCGCGGTGTGGATAGTGCACTTTTTGATCCTTCGAAGGTCGATGCGGCGCGCAAAGAGGCCTTGCGCCGGCAATGGAAACTCTCACCTCAGGATCGGGTCGTCCTGCAGGCGGCACGCCTCACAGGCTGGAAGGGCCACCCCGTGGTCATCGAGGCTGCGCGGATTCTCAAGGCAAAGAACGGCCTATCCGGCGTCAAATTCATTCTCATTGGCGATGCTCAGGGCCGCGACCAGTACCGCGAGGAACTCTTAGCCAAAATCCGGGCCGATGGTCTCGAAGACACTGTTTTATTGCCTGGGCACGTCGATGATGTGATCGCCGCGCTCGCCATTGCACACGTGAGTGTTGTGGCGTCGACCGAACCTGAGGCCTTTGGACGCGTCGCTATCGAATCGCAGGCCATGGGGTGCCCGGTTGTCGCAACCGCCATGGGAGCGCCGCCCGAAACGGTTTTGGCTGCCCCGCCAGCAACCCCGGACGAGATCACAGGCTGGCTGATCCCTCCGGGCAATGCGAAAGCACTGGCCGCCGCACTCGAGGTCAGCCTTATGCTCAAACCCGAGGAGCGCAGAGCCATGGGAGAGAGGGCCCGGCGGCACGCTCTCGCGCATTTTTCGCTTTCCGCGATGCAGTACAGGACACTCGCGGCCTACGACAGCCTCCTTGGAACGGACCTCGCCCAACGACTTCCCGGCCACGGGGCATGAGAAATCCCCGAGTTGCGGGCTCAAATTGTCCCATCCCGGCTTGACTTGCCCCTCAAACTCTCCAAATTTCGGGAACTGTTCATGATGCCCGGACAATAATCTTGGCTTTGACGGGGGCTAGGCCCAAATTTCGTCGCCCGATCTCCGGACATTCTCCGGACATCATGACCACGAATTGACACTCGACTAGACACAACAGAAGGAGACGACACATCCGCAAGCCTGTGCGAACCGCGCCTGAGCGCGAGCAATCCGGACCCAGAATCAATGAGGCCATCAGGGCTCGTGAGGTCCGCCTAATCGACGAAAACGGCCAGAACGTCGGCATCGTGAGCAAATTCGACGCCATTGCAAAGGCCAACGAGGCGGGACTCGACCTCGTCGAGGTCTCACCAGACGCAGAGCCACCCGTCTGCAAGATCCTCGATTTCGGCAAGTACAAATATCAAGAGCAGAAAAAAGCCGCCGAAGCCCGCAAACATCAGAAGATCGTCGAAATCAAAGAAATCAAGATGCGACCCGGCATTGACGATCACGACTACGACGTCAAGATGCGCGCGATTAAGCGCTTCTTCGAGGATGGCGATAAAGTCAAAATCACGCTGCGTTTCCGCGGCCGCGAAATGGCCCATCAACATCTCGGCATGGAAGTACTGAAGCGCGTGCGCACTGATACCGAGGCAGTCGCCAAGTGCGAGTCCGAGCCGCGCTTCGAAGGCCGCCAAATGGTGATGGTGCTCGCCCCCAAGTAACGCGAGGCCACGCCGGGAGATGGATCCTGAAAGGGACGAGAAGGAGGAGGCCTCGAGCTTATGACGCCGGTCTCCCTCGTCCCACGAACTCGAATTGGTACCGCCTCCCCGGATCGAACGGGGGACCTCTAGATCCACAATCTAGCGCTCTAACCAGCTGAGCTAAGGCGGCTTTTGATCTGGCCACAGGGACCTGCCACTCGAAGGGTGTCCGAAATTGAGGTGGCACCCCGCACCTAAAACACGGTTCCGGGCCTTTGCGTCAAGGAATTTTCGCGGTTGATGCGCCGCGCGCCGTTTCTCTTCTTCTGGAGCTCCCGCATCGAGTTCCGTTGGAAACGATTGTCGGACCTCAAGAAGCTGCCTTTTCTCCCTCGCCCAACGCGTTGCCATCAACGACAGCGAGCTCTGCTCTTAATTCACGAATTGGGAATGGCCCCCCATCTGGCGCAGCGGGCTTCGCACTAGGTCTTGGGCTTCGCCTTCTCGGCGGTTGCCGCCATCATACGACCGAGCTCCTGCGCCTGGCTGGCGAAATTCTGCATCTGCCGTTGCATGTGGCGCTGCTGGACCTCGAAAACCTCCTGGAGGTCGCGCGCCCGCGATAGGTCCGTCGCAAATCTAAATCCGGCGTCGACATTTTCTTCTGCGTACTTCATAGCCCGAAGCTGAATCTCAAGTGCTCCAGCGGCCATGGCACCCTGAGATTTTGCGACCATTTCCTGGGCTTGGCGGGCCATGTCCATGAACTGCTGATAGGCCGATCGGGCCTGAGCCACGTTTCTCTCGGCGAGCTCACGAACCGACTCGGGAATCTCGAACTGCGGAGCATCGCTCATCTTTGCGTCTCCTTAAGCAACTGAACCAAGCGATACGGCAGACCGTCCATGGGCATCGGGCCGCCACGAAGAGTAACTATAGCGATTTGCCGAGACAATTGGGCAGACAAAACATGCTGCGCAGGCGAAAGACCAACGGCGCGATCATAGACGATCTTAATACAAGACTGTAACATCAAAGGCCATATGATTTTTCTTAAGTCAGGCTTGGTGCGCCCTATAGTGTCAAAGACGTTATCACCGGTGGACGCCTTAGAATCGCTTCGCAATGCACGCAATGCGACCTTGATTGTTGAGGTGAAAAGCGCACTCATTTTGGCTGCAAATGCCCCTGCTGCGCACCTGTTCGGATTTGATCCGGACGATCCGCCGCCGCGGCTCTCCGCCCACATGCTGGCGCTCGAACGGCTGCGAGACATTTTCCGGGGAACCGAATTTAGCACTTCGCGCAGGCAACCCTTAAGTTTTTGGACCGCTAAGGGAGAGGAAATTTTTGACTGCTATGTGGACCTGATTACCAAAGCCGGAAATGAGGCAACGGTGTTGCTTAGTGTTCCGGCCGTTTCGGTGGTCCATTCGGCCGTGGATCAGACCGGACCGACGATGGACGATGCCGCAACGTTACGCGAAATTGCAAAGCAAATCAGGGAAGGCAGCGCGGCGCTCGCCGCAAAACATGGAGCACCTGATATGGCAGGCCCGGCCTCAAAGGACGTTCCGCCATCGATCGCGCCGAGCGAGACCGTCTCCCACGAACAGGGCGTTACTCCTTCGCCGACACAGCACTCGAGTGAAGCCAAAATCTCTGCCGCTGGCCATGAGGGCGGGAAATTGGAGGCCAGCGATGAATGTCAGCCAAAAAGCGGGCGCGCCAGTTTTGATGATGACTTGGCACGTCTCGCCCACGAGCTCAGAACTCCCATTTCAGCCATCGCCGCTGCCGCCGAAATCATGCGCGATGAACGCTTGGGAGCAATCGGCAACGAGCGCTATAAAAGCTATGCATCCGATATCTTCGACGGAGCCAAACACGCCCTCTCCATCATTGAGCGCCTTCTTCCGAACGCAGGGGCTGCATCGCGAGAGCCACTGGCGACTTCGGTTCAAGCTGTCGATCTCAATGAGATTGCCAGAAGTGCAATTTCGGCCATGTTACCCCTGACGGAAAAGGCCGATCTCCAATTATCGAGCGATCTGCAATCCGATCTTCCGGAGCTTGTAGCCGATCCGACAGCCTTGAAGCAGATCCTTCTCAACCTGCTCACCAATAGTGTGAAGTTCTCAAGTCCGGGCGGGAAAATTTCGGTTCGCACTTGGGCGACATCCGATGGCGCCATATCTCTTGCCATCTCCGACACCGGCAAAGGCATGACGCGGCGAGAGATTGCCGCGGCCCTCAGTCCGATCCGGCCGCGCGCCGCCAAGCCTGATCACTTGGGCGGAATGGGCATCGGGCTGCCACTCGTGCGCACGCTTGTCGAGCAGTTTCGCGGCACATTAAGCATCAACAGCGCACCTGGCCGCGGCACGGAGATATCCATTCGCTTTCCGCGCCAAAAAATGATTGCCGTCTAAATTGCCTGATCGTCGTCAGTGAAACGCGATTGACGATCGAAATTCACTTTCAAAACTTCTCATTCGATTTAGACAAATTCCAATCTGAAGCCAGTGTCGCACGTCGATTGACGAGCCTTGCAGCCGTGCTCTACTTCAGCGGTCTGCATGCCCTGTGCATGCAGCTTGGCAATCTTGCCGGATCGCCGATG
>CAZSNH010000261.1:0-4935 GCA_964607855.1 uncultured Hyphomicrobium sp.
ACCTTGTCTTCCGCGAGACTTGGTCCAGCCACGAGGAGGAGGGCGGTCATGAGACCGGCAATCGCAGAAGCAGGCCGTTTCAAATTGAGATCATGTTTCAAGCGGAGCCATCCTTGCCATGATGTGGTTGGGCCTCGAGTCTCGACGAGCGCGTGCCGGGGCCCGACGAAAGGCCCATGCATAGACCACCCGGCCGAGGGCTCCAAGTGAAGAATTGGAAATAACCTATGTTGTTGAAGGAAAAGAGTGTTTGCCCCACTGCGCGGCGTTCTGATCGTTGACAATGTCTGGGGGTAATCCTTATGTCATGCGCCGGGAGAGCAGGTTCCACCTGTTGTTCCGCCCAAGCATTTCTTTGATCGAAGCTCGATCACAGTCCAGCGCGAGGGATATAAATTTTCGCGCGCTGGCGACCGCTTGGCCGCGACGAAATGATGCTCATGACGCGGCGCGCGCTGTGCGTACGAATTGAGGATACCCAAGAATGCTCTCTATTGGCTCGCTGGCGTCGAAAATCTTCGGCTCATCGAATGATCGGATCATAAGGGGGCTTCGCCCCAAGGTCGCAGCCATCACTGCGCTCGAGCCTGCACTCGAAAAGCTTTCGGATGCCGACCTCAAGGCCCGTACGGACGAGTTTCGTCAGCAGCTCAAGAACGGTGCCGACCTCGACAGCTTGCTGGTGCCGGCTTTTGCCACCGTGCGCGAAGCTGCCAAGCGCACGCTGGGACAGCGCCACTTCGATGTACAGCTCATCGGCGGGATGGTGCTGCACGATGGCAACATCGCGGAGATGAAGACGGGCGAAGGCAAGACGCTCGTCGCAACGCTGCCTGTCTATCTCAATGCGTTGACTGGACGCGGTGTCCATGTCGTCACCGTCAACGACTACCTGGCACGGCGCGATTCGGAATGGATGGGTCAGGTCTACAAGTTCTTGGGCCTGACAGTCGGGGTCATCGTCCATGGCCTCGACGACGAGCAGCGGCGCAGGGCATATGCCTGCGACGTGACATACGGCACCAACAACGAGCTTGGTTTCGACTACCTGCGCGACAACATGAAAATGCGCAAAGATGAAATGGTCCAGCGCGGACACGTCTATGCCATCGTCGATGAGGTCGACAGCATCCTGATCGACGAAGCCCGGACGCCGCTCATTATCTCCGGTCCGCTCGAGGACCGCGCCGAGCTCTACAACACCATTGACGCCTTGATACCGAGCCTCAGGGCGGAAGATTTCGAACTCGATGAGAAGCAACGTCAAGTGTCGCTCACCGAAGCCGGCAACGAGCGCATGGAGCAAATACTTGCCGAGAAGGGCCTCATGAAGGGCTCGATGTATGACATCGAGAACGTCACGATCGTCCATCACGTCACCCAAGCCCTCAAGGCCCACAAGCTCTTCCAGCGCGATAAGGATTACATCGTCAAGGGCGGCGAGGTCGTTATTATCGACGAATTCACGGGCCGCATGATGCCGGGCCGGCGCTACTCTGAAGGCCTCCATCAGGCTCTAGAGGCCAAGGAGCACGTTGCGATCCAGCCCGAGAACCAGACGCTCGCCTCGATCACGTTCCAGAACTATTTCCGCCTTTATGAAAAGCTCGCAGGCATGACGGGCACGGCTCTGACCGAGGCCAACGAGTTCATGGACATCTACGGTCTCGAAGTGATCGAGATCCCGACCAATCTCAAGGTCGCGCGTGTTGATGAGGACGACGAGATCTATCGCACGCAGCAGGAGAAGCTGGCGGCGATCGTTGCGACGATCGCAGACTGCTATCGCCGCGGACAGCCGGCTCTCGTAGGAACGACGTCGATTGAGAAGTCGGAGCAGTTATCGTCGCTGCTCAAGGACCGCAAGTACATCGCCGGTCTCGGCAAGTCGTTCGCGGAGCAGGCCAGTCAGCTCAAGGGACCGAAGAAGGACGGCAAGAGCACGCCCGAAGCCGATCTCAAGGCCTATCTCACCGAGATTTCGGATTATCTCATTTCCCTAGGTTCGAGCAAAGGCAGCGGCGACCCCATCCCGCACCAGGTACTCAACGCGCGTTACCACGAGCAGGAAGCAAACATCATCGCCCAGGCCGGCGTCCCTGGTGCGATCACCATCGCCACCAACATGGCCGGCCGCGGCACCGATATTCAGCTCGGGGGCAACGCCGAGTACCAGCTCAAGGACTGGGTGAACGAACAGGTGGCGGCAGGCGCTGCGCCGGACGAGGACGCGATCAAGAAGAAGCGCGCCGAAATTCAGGCCGCCGTCAACGAGAAAAAGGCCAAGGCGATCGCGGCAGGTGGTCTTTATGTCATTGGCACCGAGCGGCACGAGAGCCGCCGCATCGACAATCAGTTGCGCGGCCGCTCAGGCCGCCAGGGGGACCCGGGACGCTCGAAGTTCTATCTCGCCCTCGATGACGATCTGATGCGCATCTTCGGCTCAGAAAAGATGGACGGCATGCTGCGCACGCTCGGCATCAAGGAAGGCGAGGCCATCACGCATCCCTGGATGAATAAGAGCCTCGAGATGGCGCAGAAGAAAGTCGAGGCGCGCAACTTCGACATTCGCAAGCACATCTTGAAGTACGACGACGTGATGAATGACCAGCGCAAGGTCATTTTCGAGCAGCGCATCGATATCATGGCCGAGGACGACGCATCCGAAGCCGTCACGGGCTTGCGCCACCAGGTGGTGCAAGACCTTGTTTCCCGGTTCATTCCAGAGAGGGCCTACGCCGAGCAGTGGGACACGAAGGGCCTCAAAGAGGCGGTGAGCGGCATATTCGGTCTTGATCTGCCGGTCGAGCAGTGGGCGGCCGAAGAGGGCATCGCGGACGAGGAAATTCTTCAGCGTCTCACGGCCGCGGTCGACGAGAAAGCCGAAGCCAAGGCGCAGGAGCTCGGCACCGAGCTTTACCGCCACATTGAGAAGGAAGTGCTCCTCAGGACACTCGATCTCCTGTGGCGCGAGCATTTGGTGACGCTCGAGCATTTGAGACAGGTGATCGGCTTCCGCGCCTACGGTCAACGCGACCCCTTGAACGAATACAAGACAGAAGCCTTCGTACTCTTCGAAGCCATGCTTTCGCGGCTTCGCGAAGCCGTCACGGGACAGTTGATGCATGTCGTCCTCGCGCCACCAGAGGAGCAGCCAATGTTGCAGCCGGTCGAGCTCCCCGAGATGGAAGCCCACCATATCGATCCGGTTACCGGTCTCGACGAGTTTGCACTCGCCGACGCGGCAATTGCGGCGGGAGGCAAGGGCCGCCGGCGCGAGCCAGAGAAGCGCGCACCACTCCAGACGCGCAAGGCAGCAAGCGCTTTCAATCCAGACGATCCCGCAACCTGGGGCAAGACCTCGCGAAACGCTCCTTGCCCCTGTGGCTCAGGGAAGAAATACAAGCACTGCCATGGCGCACTTTAGCTCTCAGTGAAAGCAAACCGGTCCTGCTCGTTCGGCAGTTGGCGGCGTCAAGCGCATCGGAGATTGCGAATTGACGTTAAGATCTTGAAGCGTGAAAATTTATTCTCGAACTCGGCGAGAGGGACGAGACCGAAGCATGCCATCGCACCCCTCGGCAGCGCGTCGCCACGCGCCAGCTTCCGAGCCAGAATTATGCTCGCAAGAGTCGGCACATTGAGCCCGTCACCATCGCTGGCCGTCAGCACCCATTCGATCGCTTTTGGTTGACCTGCCCGATCCTTGCCACGAATCTCGACCCGCATGGCACCAGAATTTCGCCCAAGTGCAGCCAGCGGCTTTCGCATTTTTGACAAGTACGGGACCAACGCTTCGGGGTGTGGGACGAAGCCCCCGCGCACCGGCCAGGAGAGCGTCCAAAGTCCCAGTGTCATGAGCCCCACTTCCATTCCTGCCCGGAACTTTATGGATTTCAGTTCTGGGTAGTGGGCCGGGAAGAGATCAAGGTCGGGCACGTCGCAATACGCGGTCCAGCGATTGCCAAGGTTGCCGAAGGGGCGCCTGCTCAGCCCTTGCCAGCCGTAGACGGTTGCGGCCTCTCCGTCTTCCCGCAGCGCGATGGGCTTGCCGAGATAGCTCAAACCGGCGGCGACGGTTGCTTCCCCAGGCTCAAATCCGCTGCCCGGCGAAATGGCAATTTCGATGGCCTCGATCGGATGAAACAAATCTTCGAAATGTTTAACGACTGCGGACGAGAGTGCGGGAACGGAGCTTGCACCCGAAATGACAGACACACCCGCCTCCCGCGCGCCTGCGTCGAGGGATGCGATGCCGGTAACAAATGCGCGCCCGTCAGCCAAATCGACGTAATGCAAGCCGCCTTGGACGCACGCCGCAGCAAGCGCGTAGTTCTGATTTTGAAAGGGTCCTGAAGCGTTGATCACCACTCGTGGCGCCAAGGCCGAAAGGAGGGATGTCTCGAGTTTAACGGCATCCAGTTGAGCCGCTGAAATCCGCGCTCTAGCGGTTTCGCGAAGGGCCTCTGCGTACTCTTCCGCCTTCTCACGCCTCCGGCCCGAAATGATGACTTCGACATCGGCATTGCGCGCCAGTTGCTTCGCGATGCGCTTGCCGAAGACTCCGTATCCGCCAATAATGAGGATCCGTGTCACGCGTATGTCCCTGGTGCCGGTGCGGACAGGCCTTGGGTGGCAAGTGCGCCCTATTTATTTCCCTTGTTGGCATCCCGGCCGCTCGGCCGTCCCGAAGCGGGCGGGCTTGGGCTTGCGGATGCGGGCGGCTTCCCGCCGGTGGAAGCAGTGGCCGTTCCGCCAGAGGATTTGGGTTCCGGATGTTGGTGCGGCTGGGCGGCAGGGGTCCTGTGCCCTTTCTCACTGTTCTTGGGGCCGTTTTCCGCATGCGCTTGCGCTTCATGACCGGAAATTCGATCCGAGAGCGCGAGCAGAACGCTCGATATGACGAAAACCACATGGATGACGACGAGCCAGTAG
>CAZSNH010000262.1:0-4929 GCA_964607855.1 uncultured Hyphomicrobium sp.
GGCCACGAGAATCAGCGTGCCATCCTCCAATCGGATTGCGGCGCGGGCCTCCTGAGCGGGGCCCGCGCTTTCGTTGGCTCCCGCCTCGTTTGCGCTGACGTTCCCGCTGCTGGGCCTGGTTTTGGCGATCTCTGCTTCCCGCTCATCGAGCGAGCGCAGAAATGCCCGCCATGGACCCAGCACCGTGAAGCGCTCCTTTTCGAAGTTGTGCGCAATCCCCACGGGACGCTTCCCCGGCGACGTACAGATCGCCACAACCCCCTCCTGTCCCGGCTCTTTGAATCGCAGCTGATAGGAGGCGCCTTGACCCGGCACCGTCATCGAGCTACCGGCGCGCAGGAGGTTCTCGCCATCGAGATCATTCGGAAAGAGGACGGTAGCGATGCCCGCCTTATCGATGCCAATCAATGTCAAGTAGCAGTTCTGGTTCGCGACCGCGGTGAAGTTCGCAAGGTCGCCGGCTTTGTATGAGATCTTGTCCGACCATAGCGAGAGGCGAAGTGGCTCAATTCCCACGTTGGCTGGAGTTCCCGTTTCGATACCGGCCATTGGCTTGCCGGAGATGAATGCGGCGAGCGAAATCCACTCTGAGCGCGGCAGCCATCCCTGAAGAAGCCGCCGCGCCAATATAGCCTCCTGACCTTCTAGACGGGCGAGGCGGCTCGCGAGTGCTTCACCCGGCTGCCCAAGCTCGGCGGCGGCGGAGAGCACATCCACACCCCTCAGGTAGTCGAGCGCGACAGCTTCAGTAGTGGGCTGTGGCTTGCGCCGGTGCGCCTCATAGACAAGCCAGTCGGCCGTGAACCCGCTCGCGTCAGCGCGCGGATCTTTGCTCGCGAGGCCGGCGACAACTTCTGCGGCCAGCCCCAGGGATTCGGGGTCAAACGCAGCGATAAGGCTCAATTCTCCGATGGTTTCGATCGTGACCGGCTCCGTCTTGCCTGCGAGAGATTGGAGCGCCGCCGCCACCGCGTCGCGAATAGCGGCAATGTCCGCATCGGTTCGGCACGCGTTATGGAGATGAACGAAACTTACAAAGTGGATGTTGCGGCCCGCATTGCCGCTCAGCTTTTTCCACTCCTCCTCAAGCCGGTTGGCGTCCTCTTCTGTGACGAGATCGCGCCCCGGGCACGCGTAACCCGTGGACGGCAGTTGCTCGATCCAGTCACGAACGGCTTCGATTTCGTCGGGCGCCGGTTTCGAGACCTTGGATGAATAGGCGTTGACCGGCGCGTGGGCGGAAAGCAGTACATGGTAGAGGGGCGAGGCGTCGGGCTCGCCCGGAACGACAAGGGTCCGGTTGAGGCGCAGCTCTTCCAAGTCGAGACGTGTACCCGTCGAAGGCGACATGATGCTCACGCTGTGGCAGGAGGAACAGCTCCTTGCGAAGAGGGCTGTCGTTTTATCGCGCGCCTGATCTAGCGTAAGCTTGGCTTCGTCTGTACGAGGCGGGATTGCTGTCTGAGCCCCGAGTGAGGCCGCCCCTGCGACGCATATGGGGAGAACGCAAAGTAACAGCCATCGAGGCTTCGTCGTTCCAACTTTCATTGCCACATCCCTCGCAGTGCCGGCTCTAGGCCCCTGTCGCCTCGCATCATAGTCTCACCATTTGCATCCGGCAGTGTAGTCAATTTTGCATGGCGAGCTTGATAAGAGCGCGCCGTGTCCGACGGTCGAAAAAGCCGTGCGCGGGACCGGTGTAAAGACCTTTGGCGTAAAGGCAGCGCTAAATTTCTCGTCTCGTCGCGTAGCTCCAGGTGTGCGGGCGCGCGAGCAGGAGCGCCAGCTTACGGAGCGCCAGCGCGACGTGTACGACGCGCTCAAGCACCGGCAGGCAAAGGAGCGCGAAATCCGCCAGAAGTGGCTCAATGGCGTCCGCGAACAGCTACGCGAGCGCGAAAAACACCAGAAGCCCAAGCCCGAGCTTGCGCTGAAGCCGCCCGTCCATGTCAACGACCCGGAGGTTCGCAGACGAGCACGCCTCGCGATTGCCAATGAGAAGCGCCTTGAAAGGCTGGATGCCCGGCACCACGGCGAGGCGATTAAGATGTTGCAAAAGTTCGAGCAGGAGCGCGCAAAGCAGATTGCCAACGACTTTGGCGGTGCTTGGCTCAAGGCAATCGCCAAAGCCGCCGAGCACGAGGCCGAGCGCAGCCGGAAAAAAGGCGCGCGAACACACTGAAGATATCTACAGGTTGCGCTGGGTTTGCCGCGTACACGGCGTTTGGGATTCCTATCCCGCGCAGCAGGAGAGCATCTTCACATTCTTGGTAAAGGCCAGCGCGGCGAGCTTCAGGCCCTCAACCGTGGTGAGGTAAGGAAAGATCGTGTCGCCGAGCGCATCAACCGTCATGCCAGTCTTAATCGCCATTGCTGCGGTTTGGATGCTGTCGCCGCCCTCGGGCGCGAGGATATGGGCGCCGAGAAGCTTGCGGCTCTTGGCATCGGCGACAAGCTTGATGAGGCCACGCGTGTCGCGAGCCGCAAGCGCACGCGGTACGTTGTCGAGCGACAGCAGCGACGTTGCCGTCTGATGGCCGGTCGCTTTCGCCTGGGCCTCTGTCAGGCCCACGCTTGCCATCTGCGGATCGGTGAACACGACCTCCGGCATGGCTCGGTTGTCGTAGACCCAGCTGTCGCCATTTAGCGCGTTCTTCGCCGCGATTTTCGCCCCATAGGCCGCCATATAGACGAACTGATCGCGGCCCGTGACATCACCGGCGGCATAGGTGCCCGGCCGCGAGGTACGGAGCCGGTCATCGACCTCGATCGCGCCGGTCTGGCTTTGCCGAACACCGGCCTCGGCAAGTCCCAGGTGCTCGATGTTGGGGCTGCGGCCCGTGGCGATCAGGATCCTCTCGGCTTCGAGCCGCTCTGTCCGGCCATCCCGGCGAACGCAAAGCTCACCGCCCCTGTCGGTCTTCCTGCAGAACTCATAGGCGACGCCGCTGCAGAGCACGATGCCCTCCTGCTGGAGGTAGCGCGACAAGGCATCGGCGATCTCGGGCTCGGCTGCTGGCAACAGACGGCTGCGGCATACGATCGTCACCCTGACGCCAGCGCGCGCGAACACCTGCGCCAGCTCGGCGCCGACAAAACCGCCGCCAAGGACCAGCAGACTCCTCGGTAGTATCTTAAGATCGAGCGCTGACGTGCTCGTCAGGTAGTCGACGTCCTCGATGCCGGAGATCGAGGGCACGGTCGGCCGCGCGCCGGTTGCGATGATCACCTTCGGCGCCCTGATGAGCGAGCCATTAACGGCCACACCGCACTCGGCGAGCCGCGCCGGACCTTGCACATAGGCGATACTGCTGTAAGCGGGCAGCAGATCGGCATACTTGGCCTGCCGCAGCCCCATCACCAACTCATCCTTCTGCGCGATCAGCGCGGCCCAGCCGGTCACGCTGCCCTCGGCACGGATGCCCGCAAATCGAACCGCCGCGATGGCTTGGTGCAGACTCTCGGCAGCCCGGATCAGCGTCTTCGACGGTACACAGCCGATGTTAACGCAGGTACCCCCGAGTGTACCATGCCCGATCAGGGCCACCTGCGCACCCTGCTCGGCCGCAGTGATGGCGGCGGAAAAACCCGCCGAGCCGGCGCCGATGACGGCAAGATCAAAGACGCCGTTGCGTTCGCCGCTCTTCGCGCAGCACCCGCTCATCGCAGATCCTTTCGGTTGCACAGGGCCAGAGTCACTTCCGTAGGGCCGAGGGAAAACCGGCGATGGCCGTGGCCTCGGACAATGCCGTGACGCTCGTTTTCTCATCGTCAAACGTGACCGTCGCCGTCTTTTCTTCGAACGAAATCTCCGCCTTGCTCACGCCGGGCACCGCCGCGAGCGTCTGCTTGACGATGTAGGGGCAGCTCGCGCAGGTCATATTTTTGACGGCGAGGCTCACGGTCTGCTCCCCGGCGTAGGCGGCACTCGCGACCGGAAGACCGCCGATCAGCGCAGCAATGCTCAACAGTCGTCTCATATGTTTTTCTCCTGATGTTTGGCTGTTACCCGAGCAAGCGTGGCGCGATGTAGTCAAAAGCCAGCGCGGCCGTGACCAGCAGCGTTGCAATCCAAAGGCTCAGCTTGACGAGGCGGTTCGGCAGGGGCAACGCGCACGACCCGTCGGCACACGCTTGCTTAGGCTTCACGTAGACGAGGTAATAGCCGTAGCCGAGCAGGGCGAAGGTTCCCGCCACGAAATAGGGCTTGTAAGGGGCGAGCACCGTCAGGTTCCCGATCCAGGCGCCGGAGATGCCGAGGCTGAACAGCACCAGGGGCAGGATGCAGCAGGAGGACGCCGCAAGCGCGCCGAGGATGCCACCGGCGGCAACAAGCCCTGCATGCGATTGTTCGCCCCTTGAGCTGCCCGCCGCATTCATCGTGTTCGCCGTGTCCGCGCGCTCTTGCATGTCATCTCGCTCCTTCTTGTCTTCTTTTATAAAGTGTACTACCTGTAGTCACTACAGGTCCAAGAACTATTTTCAGATGGAGGATCACGACCTTGCGTGCCCGGGAATACTCCATCGGTGCCGTCTCCGCCGAGACCGGAGTCAATATAGAGACCATCCGCTATTACGAGCGCATCGGGATCATGCCGGCGCCGCCGCGCACGGAAGGCAGGCAGCGAATTTACGGTGACGACCATCTCAAAAGGCTGACCTTCATCCGCCGCTGCCGCGAATTGGGGTTTTCGCTCGATGAGATCCGGGCCCTTCTCGGGCTTGCGGGCGGACACGCGCTCACCTGCGCCGAGGTGAGCGACATGGCGCACGCCCACATCGCCGACATCCGGCAAAAGGTGAAAGACCTCAAGAAGCTCGGGCGGGTCCTCACCGACCTTGCCGCGCGCTGCCACGGCAGAAGGGTTCCCGAATGTCCGATCCTCGACGCTCTGTGCGCGCCGCGTCCGTCGCTCTCGCCCTCCGTGC
>CAZSNH010000263.1:0-4923 GCA_964607855.1 uncultured Hyphomicrobium sp.
CTCACTTCAATCATCGATGCCCCGCGTGAGAAGGTCTACCGCTGCTGGACGGAGCCCGATCTCATGAAACAATGGTTTGCGCCGGCTCCTTGGACGACGCCGCAGGTCGAGGCCGACTTGCGGCCCGGCGGATCGAGCCTCGTCGTCATGCGCAGCCCCGAAGGGCAGGAATTCCCCAATCCCGGCGTCTATCTCGAGGTTGTACCCAACGAAAAGCTCGTAGCGACCGATGCCTACCACAGCGCATGGCAGCCCTCAAACAAACCCTTCATGACCCTCGTGCTGACCTTCGAGGATGCCGACAAAGGCAAAACGAAATACACCGCGCGCGCTCTTCATTGGTCAGCCGAGGATTGCGCGGCGCACGAAATGATGGGCTTCGAAAGGGGCTGGACTCAGACCACGGCGCAGCTTGCCGACTTGGCGGGACGGATTTGAAGGGCGAATGGGGGGGCGCAACCGAAGATATAGAGGAGGATCTGCTCATGAGCTCTGCCCAGAAAATAACTCCCTGCCTCTGGTTCGAAAGCAACGCGGAGGACGCCGCCCGATTCTACACATCCATTTTTCCGAACTCCTCGATCGATGCTGTGCACAAGGCCAAATCCGATACGCCCGCCAACAAGGAGGGCGATGTTCTTCTCATTTCCTTCACACTCGCGGGGCAGCGCTACCAGGCGCTCAATGGTGGCCCGCACGACAAATTCAACGATGCCATATCGCTGTCGGTCGACTGCCTAGATCAGGCGGAGGTGGATCGCTACTGGGAGGCGCTCACCGCTTGTGGCGGAAGGCCTGTCCAATGCGGTTGGCTCAAAGACAAGTATGGCATCTCCTGGCAGATCGTGCCACGGCGCCTTATCGAGTTGATGTCCGATCCGGATCCGGCAGTTGGCCGGCGCGTGATGCGGGCCATGCTCAAAATGCAGAAGCTCGACGTGGCCGCCCTCGAAGCAGCGGCAAGCGCCAATTGATCGGACAATCGCAAATCGTAAGGGATCGCCTCATGCCCACTCAGATCTTCGTCAATCTGCCCGTCAGGAACCTCGACAAGTCGATGACGTTCTTCAAAGAGCTCGGTTTCAAATTCAACAAACAGTTCACCGATAAAACCGCCGCCTGCATGGTTATCTCGGACAATATCTATTCGATGCTGCTCACGCACGCGAAGTTCAAGTCGTTCACGAAGAAAGCCATCGCGGATACGAAAAAGAGCACGGAAGTGCTCACTGCCATCTCCGTCGACAGCAGGCTAAAGGTGAATAAGCTTGTCGAGAAGGCCATTGCCTCGGGAGCAAAGGAGCCGCGCGAGGCGCAGGACTACGGCTACATGTTCCTGCGCGCTTTCGAGGATCTCGACGGTCACACCTGGGAAATCTTCTGGATGGACCCCAAAGCGGTCAAGGCAAGCTGAGCCAGGGCTACACGGCCACTGAAGGACCAGGGACCATGGACATATTGGCCAATGCAGGTCGGGAACTCGTCTTTGCGCGCACCTTCAACGCGCCACGCCGCCTCGTCTGGGAAGCGTGGACTGATCCAAAGCACATTTCGAAGTGGTGGGGACCGGAAGGCTTCTCGAGTTCCGTCGAGCGGCTTGATCTGCGCGCAGGCGGTGAGTTCGTCCTCAATATGGTCGGTCCCGACGGCCGGACCTGGCCCTGCAGGGGAATCTATCGTGAGGTCACGCCACCTTCCAGGATCATCCTTGCAGGCCAAGTATCGGACGATCATCCTTGTGGCGGCGGGCTTCCTCCGCACTCAATAATTACCGTCACGCTTTCAGAGGAAAGGGGTCGCACCACGGTCACCATTCACACGCTGCTCGAAACCGCCGCTGATCGCGAAGCAGCCCTTGCCCATGGCTTCCGCGCAGGCTGGTTCGATACATTCGAGCGCCTTGAAAAACATCTTATGAGCCTCGCCTGAGGCAACGTTTCTCGCGCAAGAAGGAGGAAATCATCATGCTGGATACCCTCGCCCTATTGATGGCGCTGCTCATTGTTATGAGTTCCCTCTACGTTTTCACGCGCCCAAATAGATTTCGCATTGCGCGCGCGCAGAGCATCAACGCGCCACCCGAAAAGATCTTCCCCTTTATCAATGACTTGCGTGCGCTGAACACATGGCTGCCGTTTCTGGAGCCGGATCCCGATATCCGCCTCACCTATAGCGACCCTTCGAAGGGAAGAGGCGCAGTCAACGAGTTCGACGGCAATCATCGGGTCGGCGCCGGGCGCGTGGAGATCACAGAATCCGTTCCCCATTCGAGAGTGGCCATGCGACTGCAGATGTCGCGCCCGATGACTTGCGATAACAACGTCGAATTCACGCTAAGGCCGAGCGGAGGCAAAACCGACGTCACGTGGGCGATGGAAGGCAAGAGCTCGATAATGTCGAAACTCGTCGGAATTTTCATCAACACGGATAAGATGGTCGGCGCCCAGTTTGAGAAGGGGCTCGCCGAGCTTAAATCCCTTGCAGAGAAATAGGACGCCGCGGCCCACGAAAGCGGATTGCATGTCATCCATCATCACCATTTCCAACCTCAGCAAGACCTACGCGTCGGGGTTCGTGGCGCTGAAAAACATCAATCTTTCGATTGATAAGGGCGAGATTTTTGCGCTGCTGGGACCCAATGGTGCCGGCAAGACCACTCTCATCAGCATCATTTGCGGCATCGTCACGCCCTCGTCCGGAAAGATCAGCGTTGATGGCTACGACATCGTTCGCGACTACCGCATCACGCGTTCCAAGATCGGTCTCGTGCCGCAGGAGCTTTCAACTGACATGTTCGAAACTCCCTGGGACACCGTTACGTTCAGCCGCGGACTCTTCGGGAAGCCCCCCAGTCCGCAAATCGTCGAGCGCGTGCTCCGAGAGCTGTCCTTATGGGACAAGAAGGACTCCCGCATCATGACACTGTCGGGAGGAATGAAACGGCGCGTCCTCATCGCCAAGGCGCTCGCTCACGAGCCCGAAATCCTCTTCCTCGACGAGCCGACGGCCGGCGTCGACGTGGAACTGCGCAAAGACATGTGGGACATCGTGCGCGGATTGCGCAAATCCGGCGTCACGATCATTCTCACGACCCACTACATCGAGGAAGCCGAGGAAATGGCCGACCGCGTCGGCGTCATCGCCAAGGGTGAACTCATCGTCGTTGAGGACAAGGAACGGCTCATGAAGAAACTCGGCAAGAAGGAGCTCTCCCTCCATCTTGCCACCAAGCTCAATGCCGTTCCTCCCGAGCTTGCCGATCACCGCCTGGAACTTGCCGCGGACGGCACGGAGTTGACCTATTATTACGACACACGCGCAGAGCGCACGGGCATTACTGCACTTCTCAAGGATCTCGCATCTGCGGGCATCAAGTTCACCGATCTGCGCACCGAACAGAGCTCGCTCGAGGACATTTTCGTCGATCTCGTAAGAAACACGAAATGAACCTCAGTGCGGCTGCCGCGATATACAAATTCGAAATGGCGCGGTGGTTCCGCACCATTATGCAGAGCGTCCTCTCCCCCGTGCTTTCCACTTCGCTTTATTTCATCGTGTTCGGAGCCGCGATAGGATCGCGGATTGCCGAGGTTGACGGCGTGCCCTACGGCGCCTTCATCGTTCCCGGCCTTATCATGCTCTCGGTTCTGACGGAAAGCATCTCGAACGGCTCGTTTGGCATCTACTTTCCGAAGTTCACGGGCACCATCTATGAAATTCTCTCCGCCCCCGTTTCCCCATTCGAGGTTATGCTGGGATATGTCGGCGCAGCGGCGACGAAATCTATTCTGCTTGGTCTCATCATCCTGGCGACGGCGGCGCTTTTCGTCCCCATCCGCATCGCACATCCCTTCTGGATGATCGGCTTTCTCATTCTCACCTCCGTGACGTTCAGCCTGTTCGGCTTCATCATCGGCATCTGGGCTGATGGCTTTGAAAAGCTGCAGGTCGTACCGATGCTCGTCATCACGCCACTCACTTTCCTCGGAGGGACGTTCTATTCCATCAGCATGCTGCCGGCGTTCTGGCAGGGCGTGTCGCTATTCAACCCAATCGTCTACCTCATCAGCGGCTTCCGCTGGAGCTTCTTCGAGGTCTCGGATGTCAATATCGGTCTTAGTCTCGTGGCGATCTTCGGCTTCCTCGGCCTTTGCTCTGCCGTCGTCTGGTGGGTCTTCAAGACGGGCTACCGGCTGAAATCCTAGAGTGGGCGCAACCTCAGCTCAGGATCAGAACCAATCTCAAGATCAGAGCTATGACATCAAATCCCGATGGAAATCCATTGGATCAACAGCTTCTCAAACCAAGGCCGGCATCACGCGAGCCCCCTTCAGCGCACTCTGTCCGCTTGAGATGCAGAACATCGCTGAATTTATTTAGTGAGAGAGGAAAAGACACTCCTGCGTCTCACCTCAATTCCGCTCGGCGCTACGGATGAGGAGAACAAATTCTTTGCTGACCTTTTTCCCTCACTCAAGCAAGGATTTGGAGGAACCTACGACCAGCTTGCTAGTTGTCTCAAGCGGCTTTCCTGACGCGCTGCCAAACCTCGTGCAGCCGTCCTCGCAAGGCGGCGGCGAAACTCAGCACGCGCGGCCTCAATGCCGCCCGGAATTCGCCGATGCGAAGCCGGGTGCCGATCCAGACGGCCCGCAGCTTCGAGCGCCACTCGGCTGAGAATTTTTGAAGCGCCGGCTTCCAGCGTTGCCAGGCTTGTTTGGCTTCGAGCCTGATCCGGTTCTTGACCATGCGCCCGTAGCGCCACACCCAAGAGGCACGGATTTCGGCGAATATCGCTTCCTTCCATGGCACGAACCAGTTGTAGGCTTTCGCGAACCAGCCAATCTGCATTAGCGCCGGCTTCGTCAGCATGAAGATGCGGGCAACGAGCGCCGTCGATGCAATCTTGGCACCGACGAACAG
>CAZSNH010000264.1:0-4916 GCA_964607855.1 uncultured Hyphomicrobium sp.
ATCGAGACTTGGCGCGGATCGCTCGCTGTCACGCGCTGAACTTGAAAAGCTCGCCCTTTACGCTCACGGCCAAAAGACCGTCGAGGTGGCCGACGTAGAAGCCATCGTCGGTGATGCCGCAGAGCTCGCTATCGATCAGATCCTTCTTGCCGCAGCGTCCGGCGACGCCAGCCGGGCGATCATCGAGTGCCAGCGTACGCTCGCCTCAGGAGAAGACGCGCAGAGAATTATTGCCGCCGCACAGTGGTATTTTCAGCGCCTGCACAGAATTCGGCTTGCGCTCGATCAAGGAAAATCCTTCGACAGTGCCGTTCAATCGCTGCGGCCTCCGCTCTTCTTCAAGCAGAAGCCTGCCGTTTCCGCGCAGACCAGAATCTGGTCGAGCGCAGCCTTAGCCGAAGCACTTCTCGACATCGCGGGAACCGCCAAATCAGCGCGCCTCTCACCTCTTCTAGAGGATGCGCACCTGGAGCGCCTTCTTATGAAGTTGGCGCGCAAAGCCGCCTTGCAAGAGAAAGCTAGAGCTTAGACGCACTTCACCACCATTGCGCGAGGCCTTCAGCAAACTATAGTGCGCGGGTTTCGCCATCCCAAGACAGAGAATGAGGATGCTCATGACCACTGCCCGTTACGATGTCGTTGCGTTGGGCAATGCCATCGTCGATATCATCGGACGCTGCGATGATGCCTTCCTCGCGAAACATGGCGCGCCCAAGGGCCATATGCGCCTCGTCGATTCCGAGACGGTCACCTCGCTTTATTCCGCCATGGGCCCAGCGATCGAAATTTCCGGCGGATCGGCGGCCAATACCATGGTCGGCCTCGCCTCATTCGGCGGCAAGGCCGCGTTCATCGGAAAGGTCGCCGGCGACGAATTTGGCCGGATATTCCGGCACGATATCTCGGCATCCGGCGTACATTTCAATTCTGCCTCCGTCGACGGGAGAGCGCCAACTTCGCGCTCGCTCATCCTCGTCACGCCGGACGGCGAACGCACCATGAATACGTTTCTCGGTATTTCGACAGAGCTCGACAACGGAGAGGTCGATCCCGAAGTCATCCGCTCATCGGCGATCGTATACCTTGAAGGCTATCTGTTCGACCGCCCGGAGGCCAAGGCGGCATTCCGCGACGCACTCGCCCTCGCCAAGGCATCGGGCGGCAAAGTTTCGCTGACGCTGTCGGACGGATTCTGCGTCGACCGGCACCGCGCGGAATTTCTCAATCTCATCAAGAGCGGCATCGACATCCTGTTTGCCAATGAAAGCGAGATCACGTCACTTTACGAGACCGCCAGTTTCGACGCTGCGGCAGCCCGGGCTGCCAACGACGTCCCGCTCGCCGTACTCACTCGGAGTGCCAAAGGCTCCATTATTTTCAATAAGGGCACGCCAACGCGTGTTCCCGCGCATCGCGTAGACAAGGTCGTTGATACAACCGGCGCCGGCGATCTCTACGCGGCCGGTTTTCTCTATGGATATTCACGCGGGGCCAACATGGAGACGTGCGGCCGTCTCGGCGGTCTGGCGGCCGCCGAAATTATCAGCCACATCGGTGCCCGCCCCGAGATCAAACTTTCTCAGCTTGCGGCAAGGCACGCCTTGCAGCTTTGAACCAACACTTCGCGACGGACCAATACAACATTCCTCAATCTCTCGAATGAGTTGTATTGATCAATACTTCATTCACTCGGCGCGATTTACAAGAAATGCTTGCAGAAGAGCCACAACACATGGGCATTGAGGGATTTTATTTCCCGTTTCTGAATTATCCTCCTTGGCTATTCGGCCGCCTGATGAACACTCAGAAGACATCCGATTCGAGCAAGAGACGGGCGATGAAATCGAGCACTCCATTACACCGCGGACGCCCCAAAGGAACTGGCCTCGACGACCGGGCCAAGTTGCGCGCCCTTGCCGAGATGCTCGCCGCCGACCCGCAGCTGAAGCCCACCACCGCCATCAAAAATCTTGGCGTCACCGATCCTTCCGCCATCCGCCGCCTTCGCGACAAGTTGAAAGAAATGCAGTCGATGCTTGAGGGAGCGAAAGGGAGCGAGCGTGCACCGCGTTCGCGCTCGATAGCCCTTAGGGCCAAGGCGGAGCCCACTTACAGCGAAGAACCATCCCTCAAGGCCCGCGTAAGCCCGCGACGTTCGAATGAGCTTTCGATTGCTTCCCCAGCACCTCAACCGCCACATGAGCCAAATCCACCGGCTCAGTCTGCCTCACAAGCTGGCCTTGAGAATTGGCTGACCTCCTGGTTCGCTCTCAATCTCACTGGCGTCAACGCCGCCCTGGATATGCAGCGTGCTTACTTCGATTATCTTTTCAAAAATCCAGGCATCACGCTTGCACTCAAGCAGCACGTTCGAGCAAACGAGTTCCTGATCGCCTGCACAGGCACCAAGCGGCATACTCGCCGCCGCTAGCCGATTTCCGCCGTTAGAGCTTTCGCAAGGCCACGGACTCGACACGATGATCGGCCGTCTTTCCCAGAATGAGCCGCGCCCGCTGCCGCGTCGGTAGAATATTTTCTTCAAGATTTCTGAGATTGATCGAATCCCAGATTTCGAGCGCCCGTTTCACGGCCGACTCGTGCGAAAGGTGCGTATAGCGATGGAAATAAGCGCCCGGATCCCGAAACGCCGTACTCCTGAGGCGCATGAAGCGCGTAACATACCAATCCCTGATAACCTCGGCATCGGCGTCGATGTAAATCGAGAAATCAAAAAAGTCCGAAACGAATGGGATCTCTCCGCCGTCCTTCGGCAGGCGGGCCGGCTGCAGGACATTCAAACCTTCGACAATGAGAATGTCCGGCCTTTCGATCACTGTTTTCTGGCTCGGCAGAATGTCGTAGTGGAAATGCGAGTAAACAGGGGCTTCCACGCGTTCCTTGCCGGACTTCACGTCGGCCAAAAACGACAAAAGCCGCGCCGTATCGAAACTCTCCGGAAATCCCTTGCGGTTCATGATGCCGCGCGCTTCAAGCTCGACATTGGGCAACAGGAATCCGTCGGTTGTGAAGAGATCGACACGGGGATGATCGGGCCAGCGCGCCAGCAGTGCCTTGAGCACACGAGCCGTAGTGCTCTTGCCAACGGCCACCGAACCGGCAACACCAATGATAAAAGGCACCTTGTGGTCTTTGTGCCCGAGAAAAGTCGAAGAAACCGCGTGCAGCTTTTGCGAGGCGGCGACGTACAAATTCAATAAGCGCGACAGCGGCAGGTAAATTTCTTCCACTTCGTCGACGGAGAGCTCCTCGATCACACCCGAGAGCTGTTCAAGCTCCTCGGGCAGCAGTGTCATGGGTGTGTCGGCCCGAAGCTTTGCCCATTCCTCGCGCGTGAAGACGCGATAGGGCGAAAATGGGAGCGCGGCACCTGAAACATCGACAACAGCACTGGGCTGGCCGGTCGCACGCTTCATTCCGTGTGACTTTATACGCATTCAATGCCCGGCACGGACCGCCTTCTCATCCAACCCCGACATGCCCGATCTCTTGTCAAGTACAGCAAGCACCTCTTGCCACGCCACACCCCGGCATTCGAGCAGAACAAGCAAATGATATACTAAATCGGCAGCCTCCGTCTTGAGCGATTGCGGATCACCGGAAACGGCAGCCATAACCGTCTCCACGGCTTCTTCGCCAAGCTTCTTCGCGCAGCGTTCAGGCCCGCCGTCGAGCAGTTGCTTCGTGTAAGATTTTTCGCCGGATTCGCTGCGGCGACTGCGAATCGTTTCGACAAGTCGCTCAATCGTACCTTCGCTCATGACGCCAACCAGAAAAGAAGAGCCTGCAACCAATGTGCAGGCTCCACTCATGTCGTCAAGCAATTGTCACGACTTGCTTTATCAACCTGGTTCAGCCGTTGGGGAGGCCGGTCAACCGCATGCGAATGTATTCGAGCTGATCGAAGTTCCCGAACCTGATCACCAGGTTGCCGCTTTCGCCGCTGCCGCGCTTGATCTCGACCCTGAGGCCCAGAGCATCGGAAAGCTCCTTCTCGAAGGCCTTCGTGTCGGGATCCTTCTCTCGAGCCTTGCGCGGCTCTGAGCGGTCGTTGTCGGCGCCGTGACCCTGCACGAGAGCCTCGACTTCGCGAACATTGAGCTCCTCAGAGATGATGCGCTGCGCCAACTCCTCCGCATCTGCCCGTCCGATGAGCGCGCGAGCATGGCCCGCCGTCAATTGACCCCGCTCTACGAGAGCCTGCACGGTGAGTGGCAACCTCAGGAGCCGCAACGTATTGGCGACATGGCTTCGGCTCTTGCCTATGATTTCGGAAAGCTGCTCCTGCTTGTAGTCGAAGCGCTCGATGAGCTCGCGGTATCCGGCCGCCTCCTCGATGGCGTTGAGGTCTGTGCGTTGTACGTTCTCGATGATCGCGAGCTCGAGGACTTCTTTATCCGTCAAGTCGCGAACAATGACAGGAACGGTATGAAGCCCCGCCTTTTGAGAAGCGCGCCAGCGCCGCTCGCCGGCGACAATTTCATATGCGCCAACACCTCTAGGATCGCGGCGCACGATGATCGGCTGAACAAGGCCCTTTGCTCGGATGCTCTCCGCAAGTTCTGCAAGATCCTCATCGCGGAAATCCTTGCGCGGATTAAACCCGCCTGCCCGCAGCTGATCGATGGGGATGAGACGCTGCTCGCCTTCAGCTGGCAGGGCCGGTTCAGCTTGCGAAATCTCGCCGATGAGAGACGCCAATCCTCGTCCGAGACGGCTCTTTTGCAGCGGTGCATTCATTAGTGTCTTTTCCCTATATTTGCAAGGTCTTCTGGCGCGCGAGGCACAAAACATCGCCCGAGGAGTCTTCAGCCCCCTGGAGGGATTCGTGGGCGAGGCGGATTTCCGGAGCATCTGCCGGGACGGCTGCCTCGCCGGCGGCGTGCCCTGGACCATCC